>DAHVKR010000002.1:0-7754 GCA_027320785.1 Bdellovibrionales bacterium | reverse complement strand
ACGTGTTGGACTACGCTACCGCCCTACAAATGGCAGGAAAAATTGACGAAAGCACTCGCTATTTTTTGTTTGCAGATAAGTTAGCAGAAGAGCTCGACTACCACTCTATTACGAAGGATGCCAGCTCCATGCTGTTAAACGAGGAGATGGTTCAATACAAGGGTGATACCTTCGAAAAGATGTTTATTAATGCTTTTCTCGCCATGAATTATCTTGAGCAGAATAACTACGATGATGCCATGGTAGAAGTGCGCCGGATGAATGAAAAGTTTAATAAGTATCGGATGGATCAAAAAAAGAACTTTGAGATCAATCCGTTTTCTCGGTATCTGGCAGCTCTCATATATGAGGCAACTCATAAATGGGATGATGCCTATATTGCCTATCAAGAGACATACAAAATTGATCCCACAATTCCCAATCTACATCGAGACCTAATCCGGTCAGCCTATTGGGCCAGACGTTCCGATGACCTCGCAATGTGGAAGAAAAAATTTCCAGAAGTGGAATATAAGCCAGAGGGAAACTGGAAAAAGAAGGCTGAGCTTGTGTTGTTATATATGTCCGGATGGGGCCCTCGAAAGGTTCCAGACCCTCATGAGCCTCTTTTCCCTATGTTAAAGCCTGTCTCGAGTGTCACTCAAAGTGCGGGACTTGTCGTGAATGGCACTGTAGAGCCAAAATCAATTATTGTTTATAATACTGAACAAGCTGCTATTAAAACTCTTGCGGCAGACCGTCCAGCTTTGATTGCAAGACGGGTTGCTGCGCGGGTTGCGCGAGAAGTGGCAGCCCGAGAGATTGCTCGTAAAGACAAAAATAATGGAGGCCTCTTGGGAGCGATTGCTTTCATAGGGATGCAGGCCACGGAGAGAGCGGATCTTCGGCAATGGTCTTTTTTGCCAGCCTCTATACAGATATCACGAGTTACTTTGGATCCAGGGCAGTACGATATTGTAGTCCAGGGTTATGATGGTAATGGTGCTCCGTCGGGGGAAAGATCTGCACCTCAGAAAATTCAAGTTACGGCTGGGCAGACTCACTTTTTAATCTGGCGATCTGTAAAATAAAAAAGCCAAGGCAATACCTTGGCTTTTTTATTTTAATTTTAGTTACAAAGAACGAAAGTGTTCTTGAGCTTAGTTGTTCAAGTTTTGGTTGCTACCAGGAAGAGTTGGTGTCTCTTCTTCAGCTTGATAACCAGGAAGAACAGTTGCTTTTTCAGCAGCAGCTTTAGCTGTTGAATCTGTGTTGTAGCGAGTTGCCGCTGTTGCAACACGATTCTCAAGATTTTGTTTCACATCATCAGTAGATGCTTTTTCGATCTGAGCTTGAGCTTGCTTCGTCATATAATCTTGAGGAAAGGCTCCCAATTTAGCTAAGTAGCTAGAGATGCTACCGTTGCCATTTTGGATGATTTCACGAAGTGTGAAAAGAGGAGCATACTGAGATGCTTTCTTTTCAGATTCGAAAATAATCTGAGTCAAAGTAGCAGCCGTGATGTCATTTTTAGACTTGTTATCAATAACCATCACTTCTTCATTTGAGCGAATCATCTTGGCAATATCATCAAGAGTCACATAGCAGCTTTGCTGGGTGTCATAGAGCTTACGATTTTGATACCGCTTAATGATTTTGACTTTTGAATTTGGCTTTACGGTCGTCATTGAATCATTTTGGTTGATCAAGTTGCCTCCCAATCTTGAACGGAATCTTTTATGGTCATCAGCATCACATTATGCAGAATTCCCGAGATTCTCTTTTATTTCGGAGGAGTTGCCTCCACCCCTTGTTTGCCGGTCAGCCACCGAGGCGGCCTTCCCTTTAGTTGCCGGCAAATTAGCTTCGCCCGCCACGTATTGTCAAGTTGACGTACAGTTCGGTAAAAAATGCATCGCGTTAAACACGCCCAAAGTCCAACTAAATGAATTTTTTTATAAGCCTAAAGTTCTGTACAGGACTAACCGAAACGAGCTCTAGGCAGGACCTTCAGAGGGGCAGATTAATGAAAGACTCGAAAAATCAATACCTTAGAACTGGAGCTACGATAGTCGCGTTGTCATTTCTGGGAACACTGGGGCTTTCCCTTTTAACCCCGGAATCGACGCATAATGGCGAAAAGCCTAATTTGGCCTCCTATGAAAAGGCGAAAATGATCGGACAGACCATCTCCATAAGAGCGAAAGATGGCCTAACGAGCAATAATCGTGGACCGGCTTCGACCGGTACAGAATCTCAGGGCTATATGGGTACGGATGAGCAGGGTCGGCCCTATCACTATAGTGTTCTTGAGACAGATGCAGGCGTTGCTCGCGTCGTTGTTAGATCAGGCGGGCCCAAGGGCCGGATTGAGTATGTAGAAGAGGGGGGGCAAGAGGTACCTCTGCCTAAGCAAAGTCTCTCAAGCCCTCAATAGCTAATCTGGATCAAAATTCCATCAAGTTCGTGTTTTTCAAAGCCGATGAGACAGGAAAGGCTTAAGGGAGAATTTCCATGTCTCATTTCAAGACTCTCACACAGGTGTGCTGTCTCGCATTCATGCTGATGTCTTGCGCGACTCTGCATAGCAATCAAACTCAAGAGGCAGTATTTTACGATTCGGCTCACGATGATCAAAATCGAGCACCTGCATCTTTGACTCCTCCAACTGTTCTGAAAGATGGACAGAAAATTGATCCTCTCTACATGCAAACGCAAGCTGACTATAACTACTCCCTGGGTGAAGCGTACTCTCTGAATGGATCTCCGCAAAAAGCCATTGAATATTTTAGAACAACTCTTGTGTACGACTCCAAATCTGCAACCGTTAAATTAAGACTTGCAACGGAGTATCTGAGAACGGGCCAAGTCAGTGAGGCTTTGGATCTCGCACAATCTGTTGTGGATGTAGACCCCAAAAATGAAACAGCTCAAATGCTTTTGGCGGGTCTTTACTCCTCGATGAGATTCTATCCCAAAGCAATAGAGCATTATGAAATCGTTCTAAAAAATAATCCGGAGAATACGGATGCATCTCTCTATATGGGTGCTATTTATGCAGAAACAAAAAAATATGATAAGGCCATTCAGCATTTTCAAGGCATGTTGAAAACTGTGGATGCCGAGCAAAAACCTGTCATTCATTACTATTTGTCTCGAGTTTATGGGGAAGACACTAAGAATAAAAAATCAAATCAGATGGCTGAGTTCCATCTGAAAAAAGCTCTTGAGTTGAAGCCTGCATTTACTGAGGCTTTACTCGCACTGGGCTCTCTCTATATGGCTGAAAAAAAAGATGGGAAAGCTCTCGCTCTCTATGAGGATTACCAAAAAAAGCAGGGGCCTTCCGTAAAAGTTGCAGAGGTTCTATCTCAAATTTATTTAGAAAAAGAAGACTATGATTCAGCCTATGAGCAACTAGAGATTTTGGAAGCTCAGGGAGAAGATCCTCTTAATACAAAACTGAAGATGGCATTGATATTAGTTGAGAAAAAAATGTATGACCCCGCGACAGTTAAGCTTAAAGAAATTCTAAGGGATGTTCCTGACTCTGATCGGGCTCGATTTTATTTGGCAGCGATATACGAGCAAACAAAACAGAATGATAAGGCTGTGAGTGAGTACGAAAAAGTTCCATCTGAGAGTAAGTACTATGGGGATTCAGTTGTTCATGCCGTTTACTTATTGAAAAATTCCAAGAAGTTGGATGATGCGGAGGCGTTTGCTAAAGCCGCACTTGATAAGAAAGGCGATGAGCCCAGTTTCTACGCCCTTTATGCCTCACTTTTGAATGAAAATAAGAAAGCGCCTCAGGCCGCAGAAATCTTAGAGACCGCGCGCAAGAAATTTCCCGATAACACTCAAATTCTTTTCTTTCTCGGAACGACTTATGATTCTTTAGGCGCAAAAGACAAAGTGATTGCAACAATGAAAAGCATTTTAGAAAAAGAGCCAAAACATGTACAGGCTCTTAACTATATTGCCTACACATTAGCAGAGATGGGTAAAAATCTTGATGAAGCGGAATCCTATGCGCGCCAAGCAGCTGCATTGCAGCCACGTGATGGTTATATCATGGACACATTGGGTTGGGTCTTATTTAAGCGTGGAAAATTAAATGAATCGATGAAGCTCTTAGAGGCCGCACACAAGTTAGCTCCAGAGGTTTCAGTTATCTCAGAACATTTAGGTGACCTTTATGTTCGCCAAGCCTTAATTGAAAAAGCACGTATCATGTATCAGCAGGCAATTGATGGTGAAACTGAAAAAGATAAAGTTGCGACGATTAAGGGAAAAATATCGGCTTTAAATCCCGATACCAATCGAAGCCCGGCTTCTATTCCAGAACCTTAAGCGTAGCTTTTAAATCAAATTGAGCGGTGGGTAATTTCCCTAAAGGTTTGACTCGTCAGTCAAACCTCTCCAATCTACCTACATGAAGCTTGGATCTCAAATAAGTCATCTTTTAAAATCAATTATTGGAGCCGTACTTTTTATTTCGAGTGGTTTGTTTGTAGTCAGTTGTACCTCTAAGCCTGTCGCACCAGAAGTGGCTGTTCAAAGATTTGATTCACAAGCGTACTATCAAGATAAAAATACAGGCAAGAGTCAGCAAGTTACACTCGAAGTCGTAGCTAAGAAAAATCAGAAAATGCGAGTGGATGTGAAGGTCATTTTAGGTCTTCACATTGCGACAGCTGTTATTACAAATACAAAACTGAAAGTCGCGCTTCATTCTGAAAAGCAATATTTTGAAGGACCTGCTAATCCACAAACTCTTCGTAAAACATTAGGAATTCCATTTTATCCACTTATTTTACAGGCTATGCTCTACAGAGAAGCCTTTCGTGGAAGTGGCTGGAGCTGTGCCATAAGAAATGGAAAAGTAGTGAAGTGTCTGCAGCGCCCCTCAGGAATGACTATTACCTGGGAAGATCAGGGAGAGGCAACGATGGTGACAGCAGACTCAAAAACTTTTAATTTACAGTGGCGAATACTTCCTCCTGAAAATGTTGAGGAAAAGCCAAACTTTTTTGAAATTAAAATTCCAGACTCTTACACCAGAATGAATCTGTAGCAGTTGAGTGGTATCCTAAGAGATATTTATAACACAGATAAACAAAGCCTTTTGGCCAGGTCGAAAAAACCCAGACCTGACACGAATTTGGTTTAACCAACCAGCCCTAGGGCATAATCTATATATAGGGTGATTTCCACCCATAGAAGTCTGACAAGGAGAGTTCTATGGCCTCTATCAATTATAGAAATTTAATACAGCAATACCAGGATAAATCGAATCTTCATATGCTGCACTGGTCAGGTACATTCGAAGAGTACCTAGAAATTGTAAAGAAAAATCCGAAAGTCTCGCGTAACTCATTTCAGAGAATGTATGACATGATTGTAGAGGCCGGTACAGAGGATTACATCGACTTTAAGAAACCTGTTGTTCGTTACAGATTTTTTGATGATCAGGCTAATAACGGCAAAGATGCTGTATTTGGATTAGATGTACCCATCATGAAGCTGGTGAATGTCTTGAAGGCTGCGGCATTAGGCTACGGTACTGAAAAACGTGTCATTCTGCTGCATGGACCTGTAGGAAGTGCAAAGTCGACGATCTGTCGGATGCTCAAAAAAGGCCTAGAGGCCTACTCTCGATCGGATGCAGGAGCTCTTTACACATTTGAGTGGGTAGATGAAAAAGGAGAGTTAGGGGGTCTACTAGGAAAAGATGTGAAAACTTTCACATCACCTATGCATGAGGAACCTCTTCTCTTATTCCCAGAGGAAATGCGAGCTCAGGTTTGCGAAGAAATTAATCGAGGTCAGGAAGGTGAGTATCGAGTTAAAATTGAAGGTGAGCTGTCGCCTCCGTCTCGGTATATCTTTAGACAGCTTATGGATCGATACAATGGTGAATTGATGAAGGTTTTGAGCCATGTTCGAGTTCGTCGGCTCTTCTTGAGTGAGGCGGATCGAATCGGTATTGGAACTTTTCAGCCAAAGGATGAAAAGAATCAAGATTCAACGGAATTAACAGGCGATATCAACTATCGAAAAATTGCAGAGTATGGGTCAGATTCAGATCCTCGAGCTTTTAATTTTGATGGTGAGTTTAATGTGGCCAACCGCGGAATGATTGAGTTCGTCGAGGTTCTTAAGCTCGACGTGGCTTTCTTGTATGATCTTTTGGGTGCCTCACAAGAGCATCGAGTGAAACCGAAAAAGTTTGCGCAAACTCATATTGATGAGGTGATTATTGGTCATACCAATGAACCTGAATATAGACGTCTACAAGACAATGAATTTATGGAAGCGCTTCGCGATAGAACAGTCAAAATCGATATTCCTTATATCACTCGCTGGAAAGATGAATGTCGCATTTACAAAAAAGACTTTAACTCTCAAAAAATGAGAGGAATTTCGATAGCACCCCATACGATTGAAATGGCTGCTATGTGGGCCGTGATGACTCGTCTTGAAAAACCTAAAAAGGCGAACCTTTCGCGAATTCAAAAAATGAAACTTTATGACGGAAGAACTCTTCCCAACTATACGGAGGATAACGTAAAGGAACTCCGTAAAGAAGCGACCCATGAGGGTTTAGAGGGAATTTCACCTCGTTACATTCAGGATAAATTGTCGAATGCGATCGTGAATGCTCAGCAGAACAACAAGGGCTCTGTTAATCCCTTTATGGTGATTAACGAGTTAGAAAGTGGATTAAAGTCACATTCTCTTATTTCGAATGAAGAGCTCAAAACAGAGTATCGAGAGCTTTTGGGAGTTGTGAAGCAGGAGTACGAAGAAATCATCAAAGCTGAAGTCCAAAGAGCGATCAGCGCTGACGAGAGTGCTTTGCAAAGACTATGTGCTAACTACATCGATAATATCAAAGCCTATACTCAAAAGGAAAAAGTAAAAAATCCATTTACGGGATCTGATGAGGAGCCAGATGAAAGACTGATGCGATCCATTGAAGAAAAAATGGAAGTGCCCGAGTCTCGTAAAGAGGATGTTCGTAGAGAAATTATGAATTACATTGGAGCCTTGGCCGTTGAAGGTAAGAAGTTTAATTACAAAATGAATGAAAGACTTCACAAGGCCATCGAGTTAAAACTTTTTGAAGATCAAAAAGACAGCATTAAGCTGACCTCACTCGTGAGCTCGGTTGTTGATAAGGATACTCAAGAAAAAATTGATATCGTGAAGACTCGTCTGATTAAGGATTTTGGATATGATGAAATTTCCGCTATCGATGTTCTTCACTACGTCGCGAGTATTTTTGCTCGCGGGGATATAAAGAATAAGCAGTAGGGTTTATGTCAATTCGGGAAGATCAGAGTCGCTTTAAAGATATTGTCAAAGGGAAGGTGAAAGAAAACTTCCGGCGATTTGTTTCCCATGGTGAAATGATTGGGAAGCGAGAGAACGAGTTTGTCAAAATTCCGCTTCCTCAAATTGATATTCCAAATTTTCGGTATGGTCCCAAGCAGCAAGGCGGAGTTGGACAAGGCCAAGGTGAGCCTGGTCAGGATGCGGGTCAGCCTGGAGAGGGGCAAGGGCAGGCAGGAGATAATCCTGGAGAGCATCTGCTTGAAGTTGAATTATCTCTTGATGAGTTAGCTGACCTTTTAGGAGAGCAGCTGGAGCTTCCCCTTCTCCTGACCGAGCATGAAGATGCGATCGTTGGCGGCACCGTATTGGGGCGCGCGATTCCCGCGCGTCACCAGTTCGTGCGTGCCCCCGGCAACGGCCACGCGGTAGATGCC
>DAHVKR010000029.1 GCA_027320785.1 Bdellovibrionales bacterium | reverse complement strand
CGTGATGTGGCGGGAAAAACTGGAACTTCCAATGGTTACTATGACGCGTGGTTTATTGGTTATACAGCTCAGATTTCAGCAGGCGTTTGGGTGGGCTTCGATAAAGAGCGCAGCCTGGGTCGTGGAGAAGTCGGTGGTCGCTCAGCTCTTCCTATATGGGTGGATTATATGAAAAGCGCCCATGAGCAACTTCCTCAGATGACATTACCTGTGCCGGACGGTATTGTGTTTGCCAATATTGATGGAGACACAGGTAAGCTTGCCAACGCAGAATCGAAAAATGTTGCAAGACAAGCCTACTTAGAGGGTACTGAACCCACAACAAGCTCCAACATAGAGCAAGAAAACAGTGACTTCTTAAAGCAGGATTTCTAATGGCAGACATTCACCTTTGGGGGGTGAAGCAAAATAACTTAAAAAACATCGAAGTGAAAATCCCGTTGGGCTCTTTCACTGTCGTGTGTGGCCCCTCTGGTTCTGGTAAAAGTTCTTTGGCCTTCGAAACTCTCTTTGCCGAGGGCCAGCGTCGCTTTATCGAAAGCATGTCTAATTATGCTCGTCAGTTTTTAAACAAAGCTCCTAAGCCTGATATTGAGGGTGTTCAAAATATTCCACCCAGTATTTCTATTGAACAAAAAAACACCGTGAAAAGTAGCCGTTCCACAGTAGGAACAACAGCCGAGCTTGTTGATTATCTTCGTTTACTTTTTGAGAAGGTTGGGGTTCCGCATTGCCCCACACACCACATTCCTGCAGAAAAACAAACCGTGACAGAAGCCACCGACCGTATCCTGACAAAATACTCGGGGCAGCGTGGAACTCTTTTGGTTGAAATTCCTGAGGAAGGTCGTCTCGCGGAAGGAAAAAAACTCCACTCGCTTCTTTTACAAGATGGCTATCTTCGAATATGGACTCCCGCTCTTCCCCAAAAAGCGACCCGAAAGACCGCTGGCAAAAAAACAAAAAAAAAGGGGTCGCCCGATATTGAGCATCCTCACTTAAAACACCCAGAAGGTGAGTTCCTCGAAATTAGTGATCCGGCTTTAATAAAAAAAGGGCTTCCCAGTTCAACATTTTATTTGGTTATTGATCGACTTGCCTTTAACTCTGAAGACCGCGGTCGCCTGGCGGACTCAATCCAACAAGCCTATGAAGCCAGTCTCAAATATAATACTCTGACAACAACGCGAAAGTGCTCACTATTTCTTGCAACGGGAGAGCTTATTCCAATCAGCGAAGAGCCAGCCTGTCCCGAGTGTGGTTGGACACCTCCCCATATTACCTCTCGACTCTTTAGTTTTAATTCTCCACTTGGCGCCTGTCCGACCTGTAAGGGATTTGGAAATGTTTTAGCTTTGGATGAAAGTAAGGTCGTCCCGAATCCGAACCTCAGCATCCAGCAAGGTGCCCTGAATCCTTTCACCATGCCCTCTGCGGCAACGGACAAAAAAGCTCTCTTCGCCTTTTGCAAAAAGAAAAAGATTAGCCTCACAACACCCTGGTCAGACCTTCCTCCATCGCAGAGAGATTTGATTTGGAATGGAAATGCTGATTTCTTTGGTGTTAAAGGACTCTTCGAGTATCTCGAACAAATAAAATATAAAATGCATGTGCGAGTTTTTATTGCTCGCTATCGAAGTGGCTCTGTTTGCCCCACATGCAAAGGCTCACGCCTTCGCCCTGAAGTAGATCATATATTAATTAACGGAAAGAACATCCATCAGCTTTGCAAAATGACCTTAGAGTCTCTTCATGATTGGTTTGAAAAGCTCAAACTATCACCTCAGCAGGAAGAAACCGTTCCTGAGGTTCTGAAGCAGCTTCGTTCTCGTCTTAGTTTTTTAATGAGAGTCGGTGTACATTATCTTTCTCTTGATCGCGAAACTCGAACCCTCTCGGGTGGAGAGTATCAGCGACTAATTCTGGCGAATCAATTGGGAATGGGTCTTTCCCAAACTCTTTATGTACTTGACGAGCCGACTGTGGGCCTTCATCCACGAGATAATGATCGTCTGATCAGCATCCTAAAGGAGCTCAAAGAACTTGGAAACACACTTGTTGTGGTCGAGCACGATCATGATGTCATCCAAAACAGTGAGCATATCATTGAAATGGGTCCTGGCTCGGGGTCTTTTGGGGGCCAGGTTGTATTCGCTGGCGATACAAAACAATTTTTTAAATCCTCGGACTCTCTAACGGCGGCCTTCGTTAAGCCTGGAAAAAAACATCATGCTTTAAAAGAGCCTCGGCCCGTTAATATCGACCAACATAAATATCGACTTGTTCTTCGGGGTGCCTCTGGACATAACCTCAAAAATCTTGACGTAACTTTTCCTTTGCATCGCTTAGTTGTTGTAACAGGCGTCAGTGGTTCTGGAAAATCTACTCTTGTCACAAAAACTCTTTATCCTGCTTTGGCCCGCAAACTTGAAATTGAATTTTTATCCTCACAAGATTACGGCTCTCTCGAGGGGGCAGAAAATCTCAAGAATGTTGTTTTAATTGACCAAGGGCCCATTGGAAAATCAGCGCGTTCTAATCCCGTCACGTACATGAAGGCCTACGATGCTATTCGAAATCTCATGGCCGCCACACCTGAATCTAAATCTCGTGGTTATACTCCCGGAACTTTTAGCTTAAATGTCGATGGCGGGCGCTGTCCCTCATGCAAGGGAACAGGTTTTGAAGAGATTGACATGATGTTTATGGATAATGTGATTATTCCCTGCGATGTTTGCGATGGCAAAAAATTCCGCTCTGAAGTATTAGATGTTCAGCTCTACGGTAAAAATATTTCACAAATTCTTTCTATGACCATCAAAGAAGCTCTCGACTTTTTTGTCGCTCATCCAAATGTTCGAAAACCCTTAAGCGTTTTAAAAGAAGTGGGTCTTGATTACATCCAACTTGGCCAGCCAGCCAATTCACTCAGCGGAGGAGAATCTCAGAGGCTAAAAATCGCCAAAGAGCTCGCAGATTCACATCAAAAATCTACCCTCTACATTTTGGACGAGCCGACAACAGGTCTTCATTTTAAAGAAATTGATCTATTAATGCGAGTCCTCAATAAGCTCATAGAAGGCGGCAGCAGCGTTATTCTAGTCGAGCACAATCAAGATGTGATTCGCCAAGCAGACTATATTGTGGATTTAGGGCCCGAGGCTGGGCAAAAAGGGGGCACAATAGTGGCCCAAGGAGCCCCTGCGGACATCATAAAAGTGAAAAAAAGCCTGACGGGACAGTTCCTTAAGCGGTACATTGAAGGCTCATGATCGTTCAAATTAAAAAAATTCTCGTTGAAGTTAAGCCTCACTGGAAACGCGTCATCGTAATAGCGATAACGGGAATCCTTTACTCCGCCTGCTATGCAGCCCTCATGTACAAGCTGAAAGATATCGAATCTTCTTTTAGCTCAGGCAACCCGCTTAAGGTGCAGAGCTTTACTATTCTTGTTCTAAGCCTTGCTCTAATTGTTGCCGTCTCACGTTATTTTCATATTTATTTGATGAATATCACCGCCGAGCAAGTTGTGAATCAACTGCGAAGCAAGCTGCAAAAGAAATTTTTAAACATGGACTTAAAGTTCCACTCTGAATATGCCTCCGGCTCTGGAGGTCTTATGAGCCGTATTATGAATGATATTAAAGTCATTCAAGATGGCCTCAGAATGGTGGCTGATTTTATTCGTGAGCCTTTGCTGGCAATTTTTTTGATTTACAATTTATTCTTACTCGACACCAAGTTAACTCTCATGATTATTTTGGTGGCGCCTGCGATCCTTTTCCTTCTTCGATTTATTTCTAAAAGCATTCGCCGTCATGTACGAAGCGGCCAAGAAAATTTGGAAAAGATTTCAGCCACAATCAAAGAAAGCCTCGATGGGGTTCGTACAATTCAATCCTTTAATCTAGAGTCTGTATTAGAAAATAAACTGCAAACTGAAACAGATATCTACTACGATATTCGAAAAAAAGTTCACGCACGCATTGAGGCCATGAGCCCCATTACTGAATTTGTCGCCTCCTGTGTTATTTTGGGCATTTTTTTCTACTTTGGCTCTCGTATTGCAAATGGCTCCACGACTATTGGCGTTTTCGTTGCCTATATTGGATCTATGCTGACTGTTAACCAGCCCATTAAAAAGTTCCAAGAAAGCTATGTTCGCATTCAAGAAACAGTTGTTGCAACTGATCGTGTTTATCAAATTCTAGATCAGCCATCTGAACTTATCCGAGCTGAGCACCCCACTCCATTTCCACAAAACTGGAGCCGTATTGAATTTAAAAATGTTTCTTTTTCGTACGGCCACCATCAAGTTCTAGAAAATTTTAATCTCGAGATTCACAAAGGAGAAAAAGTCGCTCTTGTCGGTGAAAGCGGAAGTGGTAAGTCCACTATCGCAAATTTAATGGAGCGCTTTTATGATCCTACAGCCGGCGAAATTAATATTGATGGCGTTTCGCTCAGAAGTATCGATGTTTCAGAGCTACGAAAAAATATTGGCTTAGTTTCTCAGGATGTTTTCCTTTTAAGAGATACTGTTGAAAACAATATCTGGTCCGGAGATTTTTCAAAGCCTAAAGAGCTTGTGAAAACCATGGCGCAAAAAGCCCACGCACAAGACTTTATAAATCGACTTCGCTACCAGTATCAAAGCCAGGTAGGAGATCGAGGAGGGCTTCTTTCGGGTGGTGAAAAACAGCGGATTAGTATTGCTCGTGCTTTTATCAAAGATGCTCCCATCTTGATTCTAGATGAGGCAACCAGCGCCCTCGACAGCCACAGCGAAGTCGAGGTTCAAAAAGGACTCAACTCATTAATGGAGGGCAGAACAGTACTTGTAATTGCCCATAGATTGTCCACTGTCCAAAGTTGTGACCGCATCGTGGTGTTAAAATCTGGACACATCGCTGAAATCGGAAATCATGATGACCTGATCCGACGTCAAGGAGAATACTACCGTTTTTACAAGCTCCAGAATCAGCTTGCTTCAAATTGATACACTTTTTGTTTCGACCTGAGACATATCTAGTCCCCTAAAATATTGATTAAAAAAATGACATCCGTCACTCGTGACAGCTTAAGTCCGTCAAAAGTTTGGACGATAAGTGTACTGTGAATAGTCAAAGGAGACACTTATGTCGATGATCAATTGGGATGAATTTGAACATATACATGTGATCAAGAAGTTGAAGCAAATTCTCAACTCTTGGTGGAACATTGATGTTATCTTTACGGATGAGCGTGGTCAGATCAAAGGGTTTGATGGCGGAAGGCAGTCCTTTTGCAATCCAGCCGTTGGCTTTTTTTGCACTAAGGAATCTGCACAAACATCTATTGGCGAACTTGTAACTAAAACGATTGATGACCTTCGCGTTTCGCAAAATCGTTATGCTCTCAAGAAATGGGACCTCACAGGTTTCGATGTGGGCGTTTTCCCTATCATGATCGAGAATGATATGGTTGGAACTGTTGTCGCGATGGGGTTTTTAAAAGATCCGAACGATTCTGCTCGCCTTTCTGAAATTCGCGAACGCTGGGCCGCTTTTGGACTTTCTGGTGACATGATTGAAAAGGGCTTGGGACGTATTAAGTGCCTCAGCGATCATGACCGTACACATTTTTGCGAACTTTGCGAGCTTGTGTCCCAAGAAATTGTGACTCTTCATCTTGAAATTTCATCTCGCGAAAATAGAATTCAAGAGCTGAATAAAGAATTGGGTAATCGCTTCAAGTACGACAACATGATCGGCAAATCGAAACCTATGCAATCCCTTTACGCTCTTTTAGATAAGATTAAGGGTGCAGACTCAACTGTTATGGTTCAAGGGGAAAATGGTACTGGTAAGGAGCTTATTGCTAAATCCATTCACTACAACTCCTCTCGACATGATAAGCCTTTTGTTATTCAAAACTGCTCAGCCTTCAATGATAACCTTCTTGAGTCAGAGTTATTTGGACATACAAAAGGTTCGTTTACGGGTGCACTAAAAGATAAAAAGGGTCTTTTTGAAATTGCAGATAAAGGAACTTTTTTCCTCGATGAGATTGGTGACACTTCTCCGCAAATGCAGGTTAAGCTTCTTCGCGTCTTGCAAGAAGGTACCTTTACGCCCGTTGGGGCAACTGAAATTAGAAAAGTTGACGTTAGAATTGTCGCAGCGACAAATCGAAATCTTAAAGAGATGGTTGAGCAAGGAACATTTCGTGAAGACTTGTATTATCGTCTGAACGTAATCAATATCCGCGTCCCACCTCTTCGAGAAAGAAAAGAAGACATTCCTTACTTGGTTGATTTTTTCTTAGCTAAGTTGCATGAAGTTCATCCCAACACAGCAAAAAAAGTGTTAACAAAACGCGCCCTTGAAAAACTTTATGATTATGCTTGGCCAGGGAATGTTCGTGAACTTCAAAATGAAATTGAAAGACTCTTTGTTCTGTCAGGTGATGAAACAAAACTTATGGCGGAACATCTATCAGGAAAAATTCTGGAGTCCTCTGAAAAAACAAAAGTTCAGGGAGCTCGTCTGCAAGGTAAGCTCAAAGATGCATTGGAGGACCTCGAGCGAGATATGATCCGCGAAGGTCTTCGCCGCACAGGATGGAACAAATCAAAATTAGCAAAAGAACTTGGAATCAGTCGAGCGGGTCTTATCATGAAGGTCGAAAAATACGGCCTCGATAAACGAAAGCTCGCCCGCTAACAAGCGAAGAGTCCTCACTTTTTAAAGAAGTCAGGATCCCTTCGTCCCTCCCTTTCAAAGCCCTGCCTCGGTAGGGTTTTGTTATTTTTAATGAAAATTTCACCCTAATGACTTGGCGATAGCCACTGTTCTGATACTTTTCATTCCTAAAAAATTTTCTCAAACTGCTCTTATCTTAAAAATAACAGGGTTACACGGTGTTAAAAGTGCCTCTTTTCAGAGCCCATTCTCGGCACGGTATTTGGATACATAATAAGCAAACGCTAACAATTCTGTTAGCCATGAGGGGGGTTCGTCGGATGGTTGAAAAACTAAACGACATGATAAAGCGGCGCTATGGTAAGGGGTTGTCCATTCGGCATTTAACAGGAGTTGGACAAAGTTTTTCTTTAGAGACTTCTCTTAGAGGGGAAGATCTCTATATCCCGATCTTCGTGAAAGATATATTTCTTGGCTACGGCCTTGTTCACGAGGCTCGGGATCTTTCTTTTGATGATCAAAGTCAACTAACTCGTTTGGTTCGCATGATATTAGAACCGCACCTTTACACTCAACACCTTGAAAGAACACTCAACAATATTGAGATTGAGAAGTCTGATCTACACTCGATACGCACCGCTTCGAGTCCACACTCTTTTTTCTTTTACGGGGCTCAGGCTAAAATTGTTCAAAAAGTCTCCTTAGAAATACATGAGATTTCTGAGAATATGGCTTACTTGCCCTTCGCAGATGTAGCCTCTCGGGTTGGGACCCTTCAGGACCTTGAGTCTCTTGAAAATACGACCTTAGTCGTGGATTTGGAAAGAGAAGTCAGCCAGGAGCAACAGAATATACTCTCTGAGTTCGTCAAAAGCTCAACCATTGGCCCTGTTATAATTTTTGTTGCCTCGAAGGCCTCCGAACATCTTTCAAGTGAATATTCTGATACTTTAAAGCAGCAACTAAAAGCACTCGAAATTTGTGCAGATCGCCTTCCTCTTGAAAGAGGACCTCTCGCAGAAGTTCTCGAAATGCTTTATCTTAAAGCTTAATCAAGCCTTGATCCTTTAGAGAGGTTCTGACAAACTTTGAGTGTGTCTGTGATGGAACCCTCTATAGAGTCTTTCTTAAAAAACACTTTGTCTTTCCAAGACATTAAGGTTTTGCCTTTAGCTGGCGATGCCTCAACACGAAAATATTTTCGCATTGTTCATGATACTGACTCCTGGGTTTTAATGAAATGGGATCCTTTCATCCCAAATGAGTATCCCTTTTTAAGTGTTCTCAATCATTTCGAAAAAAACGGCGTCCATGTGCCAAGAGTTGTTGGTCAATCCGCTGAAGAGGGTCTTGTTCTTCTTGAAGATCTTGGAGATTTAACACTCGAACGTCGTTTTTGGGAAAATCAAAATCAAGAAAATGTTATTCTTTTCTATAAAATGGCTCTGGATGAGCTCCTTAAAATCCATGGAAAGGCGACCCAAGATAAATCGGATTGCACAGCATTTAAAATTCAGTTCGACGTTGAAAAGCTCCTTTGGGAGTTGAACTATGGGAAAGATAACCTCATTTTAGGTGTTCTGAATGCCCACCTCTCCAAAGAGACCCTCAATGAACTACAAAAAATATTCTTAAAAATCTGTGAAACATTACACAACGAGCCTAAGGTTATATGTCATCGTGATTTTCACTCTCGAAATCTTATGATCAAGCTTGATAAAATGTTTGTGATTGATTTTCAAGATGCTCGCTTGGGTCCAATTCAGTACGATCTTGTAAGCCTACTCAGAGATTCTTACATTGATATGGAGGAAGATACCTCCAACAAACTCATAGATTATTATCTTCAACAAGCTAAGTCCTTTCTGCCACAAAATTTTTCACGTGAACATTTCGATCTCATCTATGAAGTACAAACCCTACAGCGATGCTTTAAAGCCTGCGGAAGCTTTGCCAGTTTTTACTATCAGCGTGGAGATAAACGATATCTTAAGTATTTAGCGCCTACCTTAAAGCGAGTTATCAAGTGCTTAAATCAATTTCCGCAGTATAAATTATTTTCTGACATTCTGCTCGATACAGGCGCTATTGAAAAAAACTACGAGACATTATAAATGAAAGCCATGCTGCTTGCTGCCGGAACAGGTAGTCGATTTAAGCCCTACACATCTCAAGTGCCCAAGCCGGCTCTTCCTTTTCTCAATGTGCCGTTGGGGTATTATTTTTTTCCTTACTTAAAATCCGCACAAGTG
>DAHVKR010000299.1 GCA_027320785.1 Bdellovibrionales bacterium | reverse complement strand
TCGTTCACGAGTAAACTAGCGTGATCTTTCTCTGCTAAAAGAGGCCATAGTCGAATATCCAGACCTGATGACTTCTTCATTTTATGAAGAACCTGCCATAGCTGCTCACAGCCAATAACCTTCATTTTAAAAGGATCCAAAGAGATTACCTCTATTCGATCACGTCCTTTTATTTCGACAACTAAAGGCAGGTCCATTCTTTTATTATCCAACAACATCTCTGAAAACGACAAACAAAAACTTGCCCTCAAGAGTTCTTTTATGAGACATAAACCCTATCATGGCCTCTTCATCTTCACTACGAACTTTTAATCGTCTTTGTTGGGTTCTTATCTTTTATACAGTCCTTGTTATTATTTGGGGAGCCTGGGTTCGCATCTCTCATTCGGGAAACGGCTGTGGAAACCACTGGCCCCTTTGCGAAGGTGTCTTCATTCCGTCGACAGAAAATAAAAAAACTCTAATCGAGTTTTTTCACAGACTCACTTCGGGTTTCTATGGAATTTTTGTTACAGGTCTATTTATTGCCTCCAATCGCCTTTTCCCTCGTCATACAGCCACCCGTCAGGTTGCTCTTGCCACTTTTGTTTTAATGATCTTTGAAGCTCTTCTAGGTGCAGCCCTTGTTTTAAAAGGACTCGTTGGCGAGAATGCTACAATTTTTCGATTAGCAGTGATGACTTTTCACCAACTCAATAGTCTCCTTTTAACAGGAAGTACCGTCGCGCTTGCCCTTGTGAGCCTCCCACAGGAGAAACCTGAAACTTTGCACGTTTCCTGGAAAGGTCTTTTGAAACAAAAAATAAATTGGCTGCTTTTTATATTGATCCCCGCCACAGGCGCTTGGGCCTCTTTAGCGAATACTCTCTTTCCCTCCCACAACCTCCAAGAGGGCCTGATCAAAGATTTCACTCCTCATATTCCTTGGATTCTTCGCCTTCGAGTTATTCACCCTCTCTTAGCCCTGGCAATT
Organism: Bdellovibrionales bacterium; assembly: GCA_027320785.1. Taxonomy (GTDB): domain Bacteria; phylum Bdellovibrionota; class Bdellovibrionia; order Bdellovibrionales; family Bdellovibrionaceae. The sequence goes on along the minus strand of DAHVKR010000299.1, from coordinate 1,716 downwards.
GGAATTTATTTGATCTATTGGTTCTTTAATAGGTCAGACTCACAACGTATTTTTCAAAGAAAATCCCCTCAAGCCGCTTTTCTTGTTGGAACACTTTTGAGCATTGCTGTTTTATTCGGAATTATGACTTTACTCTCTTTAAGCCCCATTTGGATGAAGCTTGTTCACTTAACTTTTGCACAAATCGTTTGGATTCTCATCGTTCGTTACGTGATAATCTCGTTGCTTTCAACAAGTCGATACAGCACTTGAACTTTATCGTTAATATCACTCATTTCCAAGATCATCTGCTGTAGATCGTAATCTCGTATCAAATAAGACGCGAAAGCTCCCACTATTTCACGTGGACCCGTCAAGCTATCAAGAAAGAATTTCCTCTGTTCAGGGTCAGGTATATGATTTTGAATCCATCGAGCTAATATCTGATTGAGTACTTTTACATACTGAATACTTTTAGAATCCAGTTCGTCATCTTCTGGAATTTCTTCAGCTTCAACAACTAAATAGGGTGTATCCGACGAGGTGAGCTCTCCCAATCGAACTTTACCGGTCGCATGCATAAAGACAAGCAATGTTCCATTCAGGCGTTCTTGCACGATAGTCGGATTGCCAAAGCCCGCAACCTCTCGAACATAAGAAAGCTTTTCGCCCACCTTATGAGGCTTTACATTTTCGATATTTTCAATAAATCCCAATGCAACAGGCTGTCCCGTTGCAACAGAGTCACGAACCATTTGCAAGTACCGAGGCTCGAATATATTCAATGGCTTTGTTGTACCAGGAAATAGACAGACATTGACTAAAGGAAAAACAGATACCTTCATCTATATTCTATTATGGCAAGTTCCTTGTGAATGGTCTACACTGTAAAAGTGAATCAAGCTCAAAAGATCATTTTTTTTGATGGCCACTGTGGTCTCTGCAACCAGTTTGTGAACATCATCTTCTCAAAAGACTCTTCTCACCAGTTTCACTTCGCCTCATTACAGGGACAAACGGCCAGTCTTCTGCTGCACTCTCAACCCGTCCTCGACACTATTATTTATTGGAAACAGGGAAAAACCTTTATAAAATCTCAAGCAGTACTTGAGATTTTGAGAGACTTAGGTGGAATTTATTCTATTTTTTCTATATTTTACATCTTTCCGCGTTTCCTACTAGATCGAGTTTATGACTTTATCGCGGCTCGAAGATACTCCTGGTTTGGACACCAATCTGAATGTCGACTTCCAACCCCATCAGAAAGACCTTACTTTTTAGACTGAAGCAAATAGGCTTCTATCTCAGGAAAGAAAAGACGATCCCCCTCCATCCACTGATAAGCAGAAAAATCTTTCCATAAAATCCATCGTGCTTCACTGTGATCATTTAAAACGAATCGGCGTGATAAAGCCTGGACTCCGTATAAACTCAATTGAATCCATTTCTTCGTCGGCGTTAAAACTCGATGAGAACCTATTCTTCCTAAAACCTTTATCGTCAATCCAAGCTCTTCTTGAATTTCTCTTATCAAAGCTTCCTCATGAGTTTCCCCATGCTCAACCTTACCCCCAGGAAACTCCCAAAGACCAGCACCCGAATCTGAAGACTTTCTTTTCGCAATGAGGACTTCCTCTTGGTTACTGATAAAAGCCGCGACAACTTCAATTGTATTTGATGCGGATGGCGCAGGACTAGTCAAAAAGAACTCCCTCATGCAATATAAAGGTGTGGCTT
>DAHVKR010000298.1 GCA_027320785.1 Bdellovibrionales bacterium | reverse complement strand
CTTCTTCTAACTTTCGAAGTCTCGAAGTAAAACGCAAATTTTCCATGACTGTCATATCGTCATAGAGTGTGAATTTTTGGGACATATAACCCACTTTCACTTTTACATTCAGACCGTCCCCTTCAAACGCCTCTCCCGCCACTCGAACAGATCCTTCCGTGGGAGGTAAAATACCGCATAGAACCCGAATGGTCGTTGTTTTTCCAGCTCCATTCGCTCCTAAAAATCCAAAAATTTCACCTCGCGGAACTGAAAAGGAAATGTGATCAACAGCTACGAAATCACCAAAACGAACAGTTAGATTTTCGACTTGAACAGCCCAGTCTGATCGATTTTGAGGATTCTCAGACATGATGAACATCCTCCGCATGTTTTAAGAAATACTCATCAAAGTTTCGAACTTGATTTTCTTTTAATAACTGCTTGGGTTCACCCGACCCAATCAGTTTACCCTCATTCAATAAATGCACATGAGCGCATCTTTCCGCTTCGTCCATATAAGCTGTGGCCACAATAACCAAAATGCCTTCACCCTCTAATTGGTGAAGCATTTCCCAAAACTCTCGTCGACTGATGGGATCCACACCATTCGTCGGCTCGTCTAAAAGTAAAACCTTAGGTGAGGAAAGCAATGCACACATCAAGCCCAATTTTTTATACATTCCACCGGATAATTTTCCAGCAGGACGATCCACAAAGGGTGCTAATTGCGTAATGCTTAAGAGTCTCTCACGTTTTTGATGATACTCATCTGGAGACAAACCATAGAGTTCTTTAAAAAAATCTAAATGCTCATGGATAGATAAATCAGGGTAGAGGCTTTGCTGTTGAGGCATATAGCCAATCCAAGGACGAAGTGTTGAAAAATCAACTTTTTGTAAACCTTCAAAATACTCAATGGACCCAGAATTCGGAGTCAGCAAACCTGCCAAATGACGAAATAAAGTTGTTTTCCCAGCACCCTCAGGACCAATCACCCCGTGCATAAGAACTTGAGAAAAGTCAACACTGACACCATCGAGAGCCTGGGTCTTCCCCATTCTCTTTTTCAGTGAATGAACTTTTATTTCGATACTCATTTTTTACTCACTCAAGAGTGAAGATTCGATAGTCATACCCGGCTTAAGCGCACCTGATGAGTTATCGAATAAAACCTTTACTCCAAATACGAGACGCGTTCTTTCTGACTGAGTTTGAACATTTTTAGGTGTGAATTCAGCTTCATCATTAATCTTAATGACCTGTCCAGAAAATTTTCGATTTTGGAGTTCTGGAATCACACCCTCAACCTTCTGCCCAACCTTCAATTTCGACATAACTTCTTGAGGAACGTAAAAGTAAGCCCATAAGCGGGACAAATCTGCCACCGTTAAAATCTTAGTGCCGGGATTCACCCACTCTGTGGGCTCTAAAAACTTAGTCAAAACCGTCCCGTCAACAGGCGAGATGATAGAACACCATGAAAGCTTCGTTTCGGCCAAATCTTTACGATTCTGTGCCTGTTCAAAACTCTCAATTGAAATGGAACCCCCACGCTTTAACTTCAGAGCCCGATCATAATCATCTCGAGCCAATTCAGCCACTAAAGACAAGTCCTCGCAAGAAAGTTTCGCCAGCACCTCTCCCTGTTTGACAGCTTGTCCTTCTTCCACAGAAATTTCTTTCACCACTGTTGGAACACGCGATGGAAGATCAATGCGAGTCGCCTCTATAGTCCCCGCATAAACAAAATTGGGCTGCCAAAGGGTTTTCCAAATGAAAAAACCCGTGACCAAAATAATAGCTAAAATAGGAATTATAATTTTTTTAGAAAGCTTCATGCAACTTCTACTTGTTAAACCTAATGAAGATTGAATTTAATTAAGCTTAACTCTGTCCCGAAGAAGTTCAATTTGAAAATAATAATGACGCATGGGTTACTCTACAGGCGAAAATGCGAACATCCTTAAAATCTATTCTAAAGTTTTCGAATCAGCATCAGAAACCACATACGAAAATCAGAAATAAAAGACCAAAAAGGATATTGAAATGTGGCAGGTTTATTTTTTTCAATAAAGAAATGCCCTACCCAGGCAAAAGCGTAGCCCGAGACAAGGGCGATCAATAGAAAAATCATTCTTCCTGAGATCAGCCCTTCCAGAAGAAGAGCTATTCCTAGACTTGTTCCAATAAAATGAAGAAGTCGATTAAGAGGATGACTGTGCTCTTTTAGATAAAATGGCCAAAATTCTGAGTAGGTTTTTATCTTCATTTAGATATTGTAGGCACTAATGAGTCCCCTGACAAATTACAAACGACATTAAGTGCATTTTGTGTTGAAAGTTGACTCTGAGGCGTCTCTTTTCCTTTTATCGTTTCTTTAACCTCACGGACTGACCCTGGAACCACCTCAATGGCTTGATAGTTGTAGTCATGAGCCTGGCCCTGCTTATTCAAGATCATACTCAATTTATCTATGCTCATATGAATACCTTTAAAATTCGAATCTTTTTGGAATTTATCTATATTCTTTGAAAGGTAATCCACAAGTGTATCCGGTGTCACAGAGGCATCTGTCGGCGTATAGATCTTGCGATCTATATTTAACCGATTACCATCTTTATAATAGGCCAAAGAAATCTGCTGCAAAGAAACAGGGTCAGGAAAAATAATACTAGCTTCACCCGAACCTTTTTCTGACATAGCCTCGAGGT
>DAHVKR010000297.1 GCA_027320785.1 Bdellovibrionales bacterium | reverse complement strand
ATTAGTACATTGCGTTAAAGTCCGATTCTCGCACAGACATTTGCCTGATAATCATGCAGAATCCTCTCGTACAGAGGCGTCAAGTCTGCTTTACCGATTCTTTGGTTGACATAAATGCACCATTAATAAAAATGACCTCGGTCTCAAATATTTGTCAACTTTTGGACGAGGGGGAGTTTGTTATGTCGGGAGTTAATAAAGTCATTATTGTGGGTCGCCTAGGGGCTGATCCTGAAGTGAAAACCATCAGCGCCGGAACGACCGTGGCTCGCCTCAATGTGGCGACCAGCGAGTCTTGGACTGGAAAAGATGGACAAAAACAAGAACGAACAGAATGGCACCGTATCACTGTATGGGGAAAGCTTGCTGAAATTTGCGGAAAGCACCTCTCTAAAGGACGCCAAGTTTACGTAGAAGGCCGTCTTCAAACACGCCAGTGGGAAGATCCTCAAGGACAAAAGCGTTATGCGACGGAAATCGTAGCCAACACTGTTCAATTCTTAGGCTCGGCTGGACAAGAAAAGTCAGGTTCGCAAAATTTTGCAGGCTCACAAGACTTCCAAGATTTTGGACCGGAGCCTACTTTTGACCAATCCAGTGATGATATTCCTTTCTAAATCAATAATCGGGGTTAGCTCACGCTAGCCCCTTATTTTTCTTGTTCCACATTCTCATTTTTAAAAATTTAAAAACCTAGACTCTTCTGAAGATCCCCTTGGGATTCTAGGGACTTTTGTCTACACTAATAGGGTGATGAAGTCATCTTGGTTATCACCTCTTCGATGTCTATTGATTCTGTCCTTATGCAGTCTGTTCGGGGGCTGTTCCCTATATAAATCAGATGGACGAAAAAATTTTGAAAACTCAGCCTCAAGTAATCTCAGTATCCAGATGTTTAAACCTGTTTCGTCTCATAAAAATAAAGAACAGCTTAAGCCAGGGCAGGATTATAATCCCATTCAATGCGAGGATCTGAGCCCTCTTGCTTATTGGTATGAAACACGTATTACAGCTCCCAATACCCACTGGATTGAGAGCCTTCCTCAATTCGAAGTTTGGAAAGATCAACTTGAGGGAACTCAAGTTCGTATTCGTATTTATCAAAGTAATCCTGACGAATCCATCACGAGCATCACTCGATGCCAGGCTGTTTTCTCAAGCCTACAAGAGTGGCTGAAGTACCGCACGTTTTACTTTAAATCTTTAGAAGGAGAACAGCCTTGAAAAATCATCTCGTCATTTTCCTATCCACATTCTTTTTGTGTTTCACTTTTCTCAACTTTTCAGCTGAAGCTCAAACTATCATGAAAGTTCGGGGCAAAAAAGTCATGATCGACCTTGGGGGCGAATCCTGGGGACGAGGCGATAAGCTATTCGGCGTCGACAACAACGGAAAAAAACGCGTTCTCATGCAAGTTCTCCAAGTTAAAAACGGAAAGGCTGTTGCCGCCGTCATGAAAGGTCGCGCGGCCAATGGAATGTCCCTGATCTTAGCACGAAAAGGGTCTGTAACCGGAGGAAATGTTCCTCATGGGCTGAAAGCCAGTACGGCCTGGGGCTTTACGGGCTCTATTATGATGAATACCATGAGCATTTCGAACTATCGTCAAAACAGTGTGGACTATTCATTTAAGATGAACGGGACTAATTTTGGTGGTGGTCTTTTTTATGACTACCCCTTATCACGAGATTGGCAGGTTCGAGCCAATGGAACTCTTGAAATGTTTAATGTCTCTAAAAAATACTCTACCGCTATATGTAATAATTCAACCTCAGCAAACTGTAATGCCTCATTTCTTCAGTCAGGCCTCTACGGAACTTTTAATTACATCTTCACACCATCCCCCTACCGCATGTGGGCAGGTGCAGGTGGCGGAGTTTTCATTTACCTCTCTAAATCCAGCACTGTTTTAAATACCAGCAAGTTTTTCTTTAACTCTATGTTGATGATGGCAGGAGGACTTGATTACTACATCAGTCGTAACACTTTTATTCCCGTGTCTCTTGAGTACCAAATAATCCCTGACAAAGAAGCTTCTGTTTCTTCAATGGTCATTCGCGCTGGCTGGGGAAAATCCTTCTAAAGAAGGATCGCGCCCCTATTAGTTCACATAAATATCTGTAATGGGCTGCTGAGTCGGATCAACAGCATAGGATTGAGGGTCTTTTCCTATTTTCCTAATGATGTCCTCATCTAAGAAATATTGTCCCGTCACTTTGGGATCTTTTAAAATTTCAAGAGCTGCATCCGCCACAATTTCAGGACGACGAGATTTACGAATACTTTGATCTCCACCTAATAAGTTTTGCACAGCCGCTGTGGCAATCAAAGTTCGAGGCCACAATCCATTCACTTGAATTGCATCTTTTTTAAATTCCTCAGCCCATCCCTTCACCATCAAACTGAGATTAAATTTCATCAAGCTATAGGCTAAATAAGGGGCTAACCATTTTTCATGTAGATTTTGAAGTGGTGGACAGAGTGCCAAAATAGCGGGTGAGTTTGATTTCTTTAAATACGGCAAAGCTTTTTGGACCGTAAAAAAATGCCCCCTCACGATCACTTGGTGCATCAGATCAAATCTTTTTGCCTCTGTCTTATCCGTAGGAGTTAAGAAAATGGCGCTGGCATTTAAAACGACTCCATCAATTCCACCAAAGCGTTCAGCTGCTTTTTCCATACAGCTCTGAATAG
>DAHVKR010000296.1 GCA_027320785.1 Bdellovibrionales bacterium | reverse complement strand
GACTCAATCAGTCTTGGCTCACACAACATGATCCCGACCAGCTGCATTTCATTCAATCTATCGATCAAGCTCGCGGGGATCTGTCGGCCATTTCCTGCCATCTAACAGAACAATAAACGATTATTTTTTTTCAGTATCTTGAGGTGAGGCTGCGCTCGCCTCTTCTTGACGTCTTTTTTCAAGCTCAATTGCCTCGCGCTCTAACTCTTCCTTAGTTTCGCGACCCGTAATCCCCACCCACTCTGGATAGAACAGCATCAAAAAGAAATAGGTTGCGATTAGGATGAAAAAAAGAACAAAAATAACGATGAGAGCTGCTTCCAATTGATTCTCCGGCCAAGTCGCCTTTTAACGGCTAAAAGACGACCTTAAAATTTTAACTGAAAATACTTAGTAACGACAGTTTAAAAACTGACAATACTGACCGGTTGATTGGCAAGCATTGAGAGCCAATTGAGTTGCACTCCACTGATCCCAACTAATGCCATAAAAAATAATTCCATTTGCCAAACCTTGAACATAGCAAGTTAAAGGGTAAGCCGGTGCAGGATAAGGAGCGGGCGCTGGTGGATACGGCGCTGGATAGGGCGCTGGATAGGGTGCTGGGTAGGGAGCCGCAGGCGGTGGCGGAACAGGACGAGGATGTGGATGTGGATGACGGTAATGAGCCTGAGCCATGGATTGAAATGCCATTGTAAAGAATAAAGCGAAAAGAATAACGAAACCTTTTGACATAAAGCCTCCTAAGTTTTGGACATCGAGTTATGGGAGTTAGACTCCGAAGTCAATTGGCCTTAACTCGGCTTGTCACTAGCCTTATTTATTCCAACTGTCTGAAATGAGAAGAGTTTTCATCAAATTCGAAGAGCTTTCCTTGCTCAAGATCAAAGTAGATTCCGTAAAGATGAAGAGTTCTTTGAGACAAAGCTTCTCGGACAAAAGGAAATGTTTTCAAATTCTCGAGAGAAGTCACAATTCCTTCCATCTCACATTCACGACACTGCTCTTCAAAATCGAGGTGGGCATGCTTTTTAAGCATATTCTCTTTAGCTTGAGCCGCAATCTCCATCCACCGACTAACAAAGCTATTTTGATTCTTGTTTTGCTCAGCGACTAGAGCTCGAATGCCACCGCACTGGCGATGTCCCAGAATCACAATATTTTCAACTTTTAAATTAACAACAGCAAACTCAATAGCAGCACTCACCCCATGAAATCCTAAGTTTGCAGGTTCGTAAGGTGGAACCAGATTCGCTACGTTGCGAACAACAAAAATCTCACCTGGATCAGCAGAAGAGATAAGGGCTGGATCGACTCTTGAATCACTGCAACCAATGATCAGAGTCTTAGGAGATTGACCGAGAGAAAGTTTATTGTATAAAGGGTGCTCTCCTGAAAAATACTTCTGACGAAAACGTCGAAACCCTGCTATCAGCTTAAGAAGTTCTTTATTGCGCATTAGGACTTTATGGCATTCACTGAAGTCACAGGCAAATAAAAAGAGCCATTGAATTTTTAAGTGAATCCTGACAGAGTTTTTTATCATGAAAATTCAATTAAATCGCGTGCTCCTTGCTCAGATTTTGAGCTTTTTTTTGCATTCTGTTTTCCCCCCAGTCGCAGGCCGCTTTTTCTAACTATAATTCCACTTTAATAGGTGATTTAGCAGCAGGTCTATCAGGAGCTGGCACAGCCGTTTTAGGCGATGTCGCCTCGGCCCCTTTTTATAATCCAGCTCTACTCGCCCCCTTAAAAGGGCAGGCTTTCTCGGCGGCTGTTGGAATTTATAAAAAATTTGATATCGTGTACGATCGTTCGGAAGATCTTTTCGCGGCCCCCAGCCGAATGAATAAGGGCTACTTTCGATCTCTACCTGCAGCCACAAGCAGCATGATTGAACGTTGGGGTTATAAATGGGCTCTTTCAATTGTAACTCCTGACTACGAAACTTTCAGTGGAACTCTTCTAAACTCAGGAAATAAATCTAAAAACCTTAGCTATACGGACGAATCCCTTTGGGTGGGAGGAAGTGTCGCACGAAATTTGGACAGCACGAGTAGCCTGGGACTGACTCTTTATTACACAGCCCGAAACTCAGTTTTGACTGATGTTGAACGCGATATTCCGAATACAAATCAACTCAACTACAGATCCGTAGAAAAAAAAGTAAAAGACAATGCCATCGTGGCCATTCTGGGATATTTTAAACAAATCAATGAGTACTGGGCATGGGGCGTTTCAGGTCGTTTTAATCTCATGAAAATTTATGGTCAGGGCGATATTCAGGAAACCTCCATTCAGGCCAGTGGTGGAACTGTCACTATCGACACACCCAACTACTCTGAACTCATCTCTCATTTTACAATCCCCGCACGTCTCAATGCAGGCATCTCTTATCATCCAAATGACCGATGGCTTTTTGCTTTTGATACAAATCTTCACGAAGGACTCTCTTATAATGAGTTGGATGCACCAGCTGGTTCGATAAAAGTACGAGGTCGTCCTGTTTGGAACTTCTCGTTGGGTGCTGAGAATAGCTTTAAAGAATGGCTGAAATTTCGCGCCGGCATCTTTACCAATTTTTCTGCTCACCGAAACCCAAATCCCGATCTCAATGTGGATCAGCATGATCATATCGACATGCTCGGATTTAGTGCCAATGTCGTTCTTATATCCGACAGTCAAATTGCCTATACATTCGGTGGATACTACACAGGAG
>DAHVKR010000295.1 GCA_027320785.1 Bdellovibrionales bacterium | reverse complement strand
TTTTTGATCCAACTTCTTTACGCCCATACGAAGGGCTCTTTCCTTTTCTTCTTCATTTCGAAATTTCAAGCGCCCCTGGAAGTCTCCTCCTAAACATTGCATAGCCGCTGCCGAAATCACACCCTCAGGTGCTCCACCAATACCAATCAAAAGATCAATTCCTGTTTGCTCAAAACCTGCAGCCACTGCGGCTGAAACATCGCCGTCACCAATCAGCTGAATTCTCGCTCCGACTTTTCTGACTTCTGTAATAAGATCTGTATGGCGAGGACGATCCAAAATCACAACTGTCACATCCCCAACAGGTTTTCGTAAGGCCTCGGCCACACGATGAATGTTTTCTGTTGGACTTTGATCAATATCAATCACACCTTTGGCTTCCGGACCGCAGGCAATCTTATCCATGTAAGTATCGGGGGCATGTAAGAATTGACCTTTTTCTGCAGCCGCAATCACCGAAATCGCACCCACACCACCCTTTGCACAAATGGTTGTCCCCTCCAAAGGATCTAAAGCAATATCCACTTTGGGAGAGTATTCCCCCCGCATTCCCACTTTTTCACCAATGTAGAGCATAGGAGCTTCATCACGCTCACCTTCACCAATAACCACCGTGCCATCGATTTGAACGCTATCAAAAGCTTTTCTCATGGCATCCACAGCGGCTTGATCAGCTGCTTTTTCTTGCCCACGTCCCATCCAGCGAGAAGAGGCCAACGCAGCTGCTTCGGTTATTCTGACAAATTCAAGGCTTAGATTTCTTTCCATTACGATCATCCTTTTGTTGAATACCCACGGGACCTGATTTAAACCTCATTATATGCCGAATTGGAAACGATTTTTACCCATTCAACTCACCTTTTCACGAATTTATATTCTTCCTATTCTGATTCCCCTGATTCTGCATAAAGGTTTTGCCTGGGATCTCAGCGCGGCTCTTCTTTTTGCTTTTTCTTCTCTAACAGACGCTTGGGATGGAGCCTTAGCGCGAAAGTGGAATGTCGTGACCAGCTTCGGAAAGTTTATGGATCCTGTGGCTGATAAAATTTTAGTCTCCAGCGTTCTCATCGTTCTACTCTACATGGGGAAAATTGACCCTTGGCTGGTTATGGTCCTACTGGGCCGCGACACCTTTATCGGCGGAGTCCGCAGCGCCGCCGCAGCCGATAACCTTATCATCGACGCCAAGCCCACTGGAAAATGGAAAACAGGTTTTCAAATGGTGGGTATTGTCATGGTGATCTTGGAAACTTTTCCAGGGCTCCCCTGGTTAGGGAGCTCGGGTCGGGTTATTTTATGGATCTCAGTTGTCTTGAGCCTTCTTTCGGGTTACCAATATTGGCAAGCGTACAATCAAATCCGAAAGGTTGACTAAGACTATGCTGAGACATTTTACTCCTGCATCATGGACACTAATATTTTTGATGCTTCTTCTTAGTCTTTATCTTCACGCTCAAAAATTAACTCGAAATTCTCATCCTTTACGGGCCATCCCCACCGCTGCTAGTGCCAGCTGGCGCCCCTGATTCATCTGATTTTTCTTCAGGCATAGCAGGCTTCTCGGATTCTGCCGAAGGCTCTGCCGGAGGAGCTTCTTCGATCTTTTCAACTTTTTTCCCTACAATTATAGGTTCAGGCTTAGGTTTCACGACAGGCTGAGACTGAGCTTTCTGAGAAGGCCGAGGCTTCAAAGAGGGCTTAGGCGAAACCGGCCCCACCCTAAGTGACGCGCCGCTTTTTTGAGCAGATTTAGGCTTCACAGCTTGAGGTGCTTTTGTCTCAGTCTTTTTTTCAGCCGTTTTATTAGGGAGCTGAGCTGGAGTTTTTTCAACCTCTGCAGAGGCCGCTGCTGGTGGAGGCAGCTCCGCCAAAACTGCCCGTTCTTGATTATGAGGAGAAACCATCAGCCCCAACCACTGGCCACCAATAAAGAAAAGAACCCCCAACACCATCATCCAAATCAGTTTTTTCATCATTTTGAGATTGGCATTGACTTCACGGGCCTGGCAACTGTAGTTTTGTTTCTCCAAAATGTTCATCTGAACGCGGGAGTAGCTCAGTTGATAGAGCGATGCCTTGCCAAGGCATAGGTCGCGGGTTTGAGCCCCGTCTCCCGCTCCAAACAATTTCGGTTCTTCCGGGATTTGTCTTTCATCTTCGACCACTCATGCATAAGCTCAGTCTATCGGCCATACTTTATGCTTACGTGTTTGGGTAATTAGTCGTTTCAAAACCCCTGAATTTTGATTCTTCTCTTTTCATGGTGGGTAACCACTAAAAACTTAAAAAGCACAGGCACTTAGGAACCGCAACCGATAGTTGTTTTGGTTTCTATATCCAAAAGCTCTGTTTTTTACAAGACTTGCAACGCGATTAAACCCTTCAGTCATGGCGTTGGTCAGTCCACATTTAAAGTAATTTAGGATTTCATCTTTCCACCTTTCTAGGGTTCGTTGAAGACGTTTTATTTCCGGAATGATTGAAAACTTCATTGCAATTAACAGCTTCTCAAGTCGGGCTTCTGCACGCCTATGCCCTTTCATTCGATATAAGTTATGGAAGTGTTCTTTCCATTCATAGGCTTCTTTGATGTGGGGATGAAGCTTCAGCCAACTATCTAGAGCTTGCCGTTCGTAAGGCTTTAATTTTTTCCGATTTCGAAGAAGAAGTTTTCTAACGGGGTTTCTTCGTTTGTCCCCTGTAATATCGATCCGGTGACGATTTAAGACATGTGT
>DAHVKR010000294.1 GCA_027320785.1 Bdellovibrionales bacterium | reverse complement strand
CATGTGGAACTTTTATTTCCAAAACCATGATGGTGATAATAATTGCAATCACACCATCACTAAAAGCCTCAAGTCGACCTTTTCCCATTTAGTATAACCCGATTATTTACAAGCTTTAGTAAAGTGACCTTTAAGAGTGAGGTTCACCGTTGACCAAGTTTTTGAAACACCATCTTTTCCTTTATGCAAATCCTTACATTGGTTATGCAAAGACTCGAAAGCTTTCTCGGCTTTAAAGTTGAGGATGTCCATCTCTCCAGTGGCCGTCACTTCTTCTCCAGCAACTTCGATTTTCAGAGGTATCATTTTCTTATGTCCATTGAACTTAAGAGACAGCTCTGCAGTTCCCTTCTTTTCATTATAATGAGTGATTCGGCCTTCTGCTGTAGTTGGCGCAAGTTTATGAAAAAAGAATTCGGCCAATGTTTTATCGCGGGCAGGGTTCGCCGTATCCACAGATGTCATGTCTGCATGAACAGTTAATCCTTCTATCATTTTGGCTAAAGTCTTAGCTGAGTCTTTTCCCTTCACTTCCAGCTTCGTAAATTTACCACCGACTGGTAATTTTTCGGTTGTTTTATAAGCTGTCCACTGAACAGATAATGAGTCCTTTTGAGCTGTAAACTCACATTTTTCTGCTAGAGCCATGGGGCCGGAAAGCAAAAGTGCCGCACAGGCCGCAACCATTAAATTCATTTTCATATTGAAACCTCCTAATAATAATTCGAGTGTATTGTGCTCATAAAACTGTAGTCATTTCAATTCGAAAAATTAGAATCCTAACAATACCCCTATCCCGAACAAAATAAAAAGAACACTAGCTATTCTATGCACTAGAGTCATCGGTATTTTATCTGTGAATTTGTGACCAAAAATAACAGCAAGCCCATCTGCACCCATCATTCCCAATGTCGTTCCCATTGTCACAAGCAGGGGCGAACCATATTTCGCCCCGAGCGCCACCGTCGCAAACTGAGTCTTATCCCCCATCTCGGCCAGAAAGAATGATACTACCGTAGTTAGGAAGGCTCCCCAATGATGAGTATCTTTAAACTCCTCTTCTTTGTCAGGAATCAAAATCCAAAGGCCAAAACCGATGAATAAAGTCGCCAAAACCCATTTCATAACCACAGGAGAAACATAGCCAGTCACAAATACGCCCAAATAGCTAGCGAGAGCATGATTAAAAAGCGTTGCGACTAATATACCCAGCAAAATAGGAACTGGTTTTCGATAACGAGCGGCTAAAACTAAAGCTAATAGTTGAGTTTTGTCACCCATTTCGCCGACAAAAACCAACAACATCGAATTCAGAATTGTTTCCATAAATACCTCACTGTGAGCCGTGAGGTCGATCTTTGAAAGATACAAGACGACACGGCATTATTCATTAACACCTATGTCAGTCTCGCTATCAGAAGAAGTTCTTCTTAAAAAGTGCCGGGGATATTCCCAGTATGTCGACACATTTACTCGCTCAATTTAGAACGAGTCAGCTACTCCCTAACTGAAAAAAGAATACTGGATAATTTTTTGTCGTCAAGCATTGTCTTGAAGTAATTAGGCTTTCTTAACATATTCAGATTTAAGATTCATGGCCCCAAATCCGTCTATTTTGCAGGCAATATCGTGGCCGTCTCCGCCATCCACAAGACGAATATTCTTAACCTTTGTGCCGCCCTTTACAACAGATGATGAGCCCTTAACCTTCAAATCTTTAATGACAATGACCGTGTCTCCATCAGCTAAAACTTGGCCATGAGCATCTCGAATTTGCGTATCAAGAACAGCCTCTTCCTCTTTTTCATTCTGTGATTCGTGAGGACTCCATTCATGACCACACTCGGGACAAACCCAGAGATTTCCATCTTGATATATGTTTTCGGAATGACATTTAGGACAATTTGTAGGTTCTTGCATGGAATGCATCTTATTCTATTTTTTCGAAAATGTGAAACTGATAAACAGCCGTCCCATCTGATTTTTGAGCCTGCTTTTCCGGCTCCAATAGTCTTTTCCAGCCCACCGTAGATATCTCCGTTGGTGCCCTCATAAAAGATCGAATCACAACTCGAGCCCCTTTAGGCATTTTCGGATGTAAGCTTTGTAAAATATGATTCGCTTTATCCGCTGGAATGTAAGATATCGTGTCGGACAATGAAATAAAATCAAAAGGCTGAGTGGGTAGAACATCTAGTAGGTTGCCACAATGATAGTGTATTTGAGTGGATGACTTTTTAAACTGATCGAAAATGACTTTATGGGCCTCAAAAGGTAAACCCTCTTCGTAACGAATTTCCCCCAAAAAAAGAATCTGCATAAAATAGTTTTTTCGAACGAGTTGTGTTTTAAAAACTCGCTCAAATTCTTCTTGCACGAATTGATAAGGTGGGCGGGACTCCGTCCTATCTTTCGAGGCTCCACTGAAGTGACCTTTATACAAAAACTTGTTAAAAACATATTCACTGGCCAAAACACGCAAAAAAGTTTTCCACCGAGTATGAGGCCAGTGCTTTTCGTAAAGGTCGATCTGCTCTTTTATACTTTGAGCTTTGAAAATTTCTGAGAAATCGCATTTCAAATAGTTTTTGAATATGACACCCAACTTTTGAAAATGACTTTCCCAACGACCTAATAATATAAAGCCTCTTGGCTCCCAACCTGTTTTTCTTTCTAACCAATACTGACGGGTAACATCTTGTAATTCAATTTTATCAAATAATTTTGAGCGTGAATCAC
>DAHVKR010000293.1 GCA_027320785.1 Bdellovibrionales bacterium | reverse complement strand
TTACCCTGAATTTCAAGTATATGCAGTCTTCGGTTATTTCTTACCACACGTCCTCCTTATAGTATGTCATCTTGAGTTTCGAACCTCTTAACACGCCCTCAGTATTCCTCTGAGGATTCATGCGACGACTTAATCAGTTTCTGTCAGTTCCTTAGAAACCGCAAATTTTTAAGAAGAAAGTCTGATGTTGAGACACTTATTTTAAAATTTAAACTCTGCCACTACGGGGCAATGATCAGAGCCTTCAATTGTATCCAAAATTTCAGCAGAGATGAGATTCTTTTCGAGTCCTTTTGATACACATATATAATCAATCCTCCAACCTCGGTTGGAAATTCGAGCTAGTTCTCGATAACTCCACCAACTGTATCGATTTTTTATATCGGGTTTGAACTTTCTAAAAGAATCAATAAAACCAAGACCCAAGAAGTCATCCATCCACTTTCTCTCTTCTGGCAAGAAGCCACTTTGTGTCGAGAGACGAACTGGATCATAAACATCAATTTCTGAGTGAGCCACATTGTAATCACCCACTACAATAATATTTTTTTCTTTTTTTAATTCTTTTTTTAGGTGCTCATTGAGATCCTTCAAAAATTGTTGCTTGAATTGATGTCTCTCTTCTCCTGATCCACCATTTGGAAAGTAAATATTGTAAAGATCAAAATGAGCGTGCTGAGTCCATGCAATTCGACCTTCATTTGTGTAGTCCTCAATTCCCCACCCATCTTTAAAATTAACTTCTTCTCCGCGAACGAAGGTCGCGACCCCTGAATATCCTTTACGCTGCGCTGAAGACCAAAAGGATTGTGGAAAATTCAATTTTTGCAGATCGATCTCAACCTGATTCAGATGGGCCTTTGTTTCTTGCAAACAAAGCACATCTGGATTTTCGGAGTTAATAAAGTCTTGTAAACCTTTCTTGGCACAGGCTCTGATTCCATTGACATTCCAACTGATGATTTTCATGATAGGCTCCTTATATGAACATGTCTCAAGACTTTTATCGTTATTTATGTCAAAAATACCCCAAACTTCAAGATGAAGCTTTGGAAAATGACATGGCAGCAAACCTCTTAAGCCCTTTCCAAGTTCACCTGCCTGTAGGCCTCAAAACAGAGGTATTACAGACGATAGAGGCCTTCCAAAAACTTCGTGAGAGCCCTGCTTATCAATCCTGGATTGAAAAAAAATGGGGATCTCAGTTCAATCCGGGCAATCATAGCCTTTTTATGAGTTATGATTTTCACGTTACGCCAGAGAAAGAATTAAAACTTATCGAAATTAACACCAATGCCTCTTTTCTCGGCTTGGGATGGGAAATGTTCCAATTTCTAAATATTCCCTGGAATGCCGATTTTCAACTGCCTGATCTTAAATCCTGCCTCCTGCAGGAAATGCAACTCGCCTCCTATTCACAACCTCTCAGTAAAATTGTCATTACAGATGAAGCCCCTTCTCAGCAAAAACTTTATCTGGAGTTTGTCTACTTTCGAGAATTTTTTAAAACTCTTGGGTTTGATTGTGAAATAGCTGATGTTCGCGATAAAGATAAACTTCAGTCTGCGCAGCTTATATACAATCGTACAACTGACTTTTATCTCGAAGAAGAGCCCAATCAATTTTTAAAAGATCTTTATCAAAATCGTTCGGCTGTCTTATCTCCCAACCCCTACGAGTATCGCCTTCTAGCGGATAAAGAGAACTTCGTTGCCTGGTCAGATTCTTCATTTTGGGAACAGGTGCCCCTCGAAATCTCTGTTCGCAATCAAATCAACAAAGTCCTTCTCAAAACACAATATCTAACGGAAGAAAACAAAGATGATATCTGGTCACAGAGAAAACAGCTCTTTTTCAAGCCCAAGCGAGCCTTTGGCTCTAAAAGCGCCTATAAGGGAGCTTCTATAAGTCGTAAGGTTTTTGATGATCTTCTAAAAAACCAATGCTTAGCCCAAGAATGGGTGGCGGCCCCAGAAGTTGAATTTGAAACAGAAAAAGGAAAGGAAAGTTTTAAATACGATTTACGTTGTTATGCCTATGGATCTCAATTCCAGGGCTGCGTCGCGCGACTTTACCAGGGCCAGGTCACAAATCTACGCACTGAAAATGGTGGCTTTGCAGCCGTTCTTTTTCAAAATTGATCGTAAGTGACAATGATCGTTTCTTTCCAGCTCGCGATATCTCTTTGCAATCTGAGCTGATATTCATCATGTGTCTTTTGCATAGAAAGAATTTTATACCCTTGGTCCTCAAGTGCCTTCCGATAATTTCCATTGGGAATAAGGCTTCGCATAGAAGATGAGGCTCCCATTTTTTTCTCTAAATCTGAAGAAAACGACCAGTAAGTATGACCCAACTTCCGTTGCCTGGATTGATCAATCAAGGTTGGAATAAGAGATTTTGTTTTAATCGCAGAACTTGGTGTTCCACTATAACAAAGTTCTGCATCAGAGCGCGAGTCCGATAAAAAAGACTGGTAAGAAATATAGCGGACGTTTTTCCTCTCGAGACTTTGCACAACAGAACGGGCCAGATAAATTCCAGGTGGTAACTCCGAAACCGTTGCCATCTCATTATTTTCATTTGATAGAAAGTCTGAATAATCATGTCGACAGGTTTTTAAAGCTTGATAGGAAAGCCCCTGCGCTTCCACATCAGAAGAGTGCAAAGAAAATGTCAAAGTCGCCAAGAAAAAAACCAAGAGTGTTTTCATGCTGCTTCTATCGGGATCTAGGTCCTGTAC
>DAHVKR010000292.1 GCA_027320785.1 Bdellovibrionales bacterium | reverse complement strand
GAACTTGATTTTTGATGTGCGCTTGAAGAAGGGCAGACCGCAAGAACCCACACGGATATAATAAGAAAAAAATCAAAATAGAGCGCAAGTTCATTTTAACTCAAGCCCTCATACTCATCAACAGACTTTGAAACCAAATCAATAGAGGCTTGCCAGAATTCAGGCTTCGAGATGTCTTGATTCAAATGTTTTAAAATTAAATCCTCAGCTGTCATACGACCCGTATCTTTTAAAATATTGTGATACAGTTCGATAAAGTTTGAGCCCTGTTTTTCTTTTTGAGCATAAATACCTAAGCTAAACAAATAACCGAAAAGGTAAGGATAGTTGTAAAAACTAATACCCGAAAACGAGAAATGCATTTTACTGGCCCAAAACATTTCGTTGTATTCAGTCAGAGTTTTTTCGTACCACTTTTCCCAAGCCTGAGTTGTCAGTTGAGAGAATTCAGAGGCTGAAATGGATTTTGATTTTCGAAGCTCCATGGCATTTTTTTCGAATTCGTAGCGAGCGGGGATATTAATCAAGAGATTGGCTGCAGATTCAATGTCCTGCCAAAGGATTTCTTTTTTCTGCTGTTTGTTTTGAGCTCTGTTGAGCAGAGCTTTACGAACCAGAGTTTCTCCGAAGATAGAGGCGGTTTCGGCTAATGTCATAGGGTAGCGGATTTTGCCAATAGGAAGTTCACGCATCACCCATGAGTGGTAGGCATGGCCTAATTCGTGAGCGAGCGTCATCACATTCTTCATACTGCCATCGTAGGTCATAAAAACTCGCGGTTCGCGAACATTGATAAACTTCGTGCAATAAGCACCTGCTCCACGATTTTCAGTGGGAGTGGCCTCGATCCAATTTTTATCAGCACATATTTGAACGAATTGTCCCATATCAGGTGAAAACTCATTAAAGGCACTGATGACTATTTGAAGAGCTTCCTGGTAGGGGATGGCAGAGGTGGTTAAGGGAGATCCGGCTAAGGTATCCCAAGGGCCCAGTTGTTTTTCACCCATTTCTTGAGCCATTAAACGTAAAGCCTTATGTCCCACTTCACGATTTTTATAGGTCGTTTGAATTAAGGCCTCCAGAGTCTCTTTTGTAATTCGACTTTGGTGGCAAGATTGATCCAAATAGTGAAGAGGTCTTTTAGAAGAGCGGAGTTTAGCTTGCTCGATTCGTGATCCATAGATTGAGTTCAAAACATAGGAAACGCTGATCTCGTTTTGTTTCCAAGTTTTGTTTAAAGCTCGATAGGCCTTTTCTCTTCTTTCGCGGTTACTCTCGAAAAGCCAATTACTGAGTTCGGCTAATCCCAGCTGTTTACCATCGACCTCGGCTTTTAGAGTGCCTGCCAGTTCCGAATAAAGTCGTGCCCATGAATGAAAGCCATCGTAGGAAAGCCCTTCAATGATCACTTCTTCAGGAACACTCAAAAGGTAATCATTCTGTTGACGATTATATCTTAAGATAAATTCGTCAGGGCGTGTGCGCTCATCTTGAAAAAAAGACTCTAAGAAACTTTCAGGGGCTCGAAGTAAAAATAAGTGAAAAGACTTCGAAGCCTTGTTGATTTCATTTTCCAAGGAGTCGATACGATTGGATAGATCCTTCGCAGTTTGATTTTGTGAGTTTATGCTGAGGGCGCAGCGAGAAAAGGTGCTAATAGTACCTAAAAGGATATCACTTTCCATCTCCTTTTGATGGCACTCTATCGCCAAAGGAAGAATTTCTGAAAACTCAGGAGGGGCCTGATCAAGCAAGCTGGCAAGCTCGGAAAATAAAGAGGCTTTTGAATTCATAAAATCAAGGTGAGCTTGAAGCTTGGCTATATCTTTTTCGATTTGAGGGTCTTCAAAGTTTTTGTAAATGGAAGAGTTATCCCAATGAACGGGTTGTTTGAATATTTCCATCTCGACCCCTTGATGATTGAATTATGTTCTTCAATAGATCATGGGGCTTTAGTTTATGTCAACTTTCGGAGTTAAGAAAGACTCAGGTGTAGTTTAATGGCGATCTCTAACTCATCCAAATGATTCTTCGAGATAGCGCCTAGTTTGGTTTTAGCTCGAGATCGGTCAATCGCCCGCATCTGCGAAACGCTGGCCTTTGAGTTTTTTGAGAGCCCTTTCATTTTAGGAATTAAAACTTCGTGGGGATAGATTTTCTCTAATTTTTGTGAGGTGAGTGGGATAACCGTGATGATTCTTGAGAACTGATTGGCGATATCATTTGTGATCACAATAGCGGGCCGTGTTTTTTTGATCTCGGACCCTTTTGTGGGATCAAACTCAATAAGTAAAATATCTCCACGCTCAATAAGCATTAAGTATCCTCGCCCATATCTGCATTTAGCCAGTCTTGTTCTTCGTCTTGGAGTGATTCGGCTTGATAGCCTTCAATCATTCTTTTGACGAGTTCTTCCTGTGACTCTTGCTGGGCGTAAGACCTTATTGCTTCTGCGATAAAAGCAGACTTGCCTCCGGCACGTGTTTTCTTCTTCAAAATTCGGACGACATCCTCTGGCAGAGTAATATTCATTCTAACGGCTCCCATAAGGGCCTCCATTCATATATTTGATTATACACACTATGATGTGTATAATCAAGGATTATGAGATTCTGAGTCTTGGGTGGGTATTTTTGATTTGAGGGATATTTTTCCTACCACGCCACGGTTTCGCCAAAACGATCTAAAAATTGAACTCCGTTTTTTCCAGCTTGAGCGATTAAAGTATCGACGATAGCGGGAGAGACCTCATCCAC
>DAHVKR010000291.1 GCA_027320785.1 Bdellovibrionales bacterium | reverse complement strand
TGTGTAGCAAATCTGCTTCGCTTAATGATAAAACTCGATACAAGCTAGGATGTTTCTTCAAAAGATGATGGGCTGGAGATTGCGTCACCCATGTGATTTGGCTGTTGGGATACTTTTGAAGAATTGGCTGAAGTAGAGCAGTCGAGCGAACCACAGCGCCCAAAGCACCTAAATGAATCAAAAGAATCTGCGAACCGCGAGGCCGATAGGAGGAGCACTCTTGATTGCAGGACTTACTTTTTCCACAGGGTTTTGTTCCTGTAAAGAAAACACAATTCAATTCGGGCATGTGTATATTGTAACAGAAATTTTAAATTAAGGAGCCTGGCCTGGCTGATAGTCCGTGAGTTCGAGTACGATCTTACCTATTTTAATTTTGCTCTCGATACGAAGAGGGATATGACGTTCGTCATCTGATAACCAAATATAGATGTCACCAACAGGTTTGAAACTTCCTTTTAATATAATTTGCGGTTTAATCTTAACCGCCTTAATCTGACCAATGTCGGTGTTCAGTGTTTCACGACCGACAACTTGACCCTTAAAGATAAGGTTTTGATTATCGTCTGCAACACGAAAAGCATAGTCTTGCCCATCTCGCCACGCAAAAAGTCGCATATAATAAATGACACTAAAAACATTTTGCGAATAGGGTAAAATAGTCCACTCTTGTTTTTTCTCTTCAACACCTTTTTTCTTTGTTACTTTTTTCTCCTCATAGCGAGCCGTGAGGTTTTGAAAATCGAAATACATTCTTCCCTCTCTAAGTTGAGAGGTTTCTTTTACATGCAAATTATAAAGACGAGGGAGCCAAAGCTCGTAATCAATCAAAGTTTCAACCCGATCCTCAATACTATAAATTGAATTAAAAAGACCCGATGTTTTCAAATCAATCACAAATTGATAGGCTTTTCGACCATTTACTTGAACAAACGGCAATGTTTCAAGAGTCATTGTTCCTGCTGAGAATCCTAAAAGATTATAATAAGCATTGAAAGTTAGCTTCTCACCCACATGGAAAGGATCATGAACAGGTCTTCTTCCAATGAAACCTTCCTGATCTTCAATAGAAGAATCAGAAGTCTCAACGACTGTCTTCTCTGTTTTAGACTCAGACTTAACTTTTTTCTTCTTAGCTATTTTTTCCTTATGTTTTTTTTCAGGTCGCAATAACGGGGGTGGAGATTTTTCTTTTTTGTGAGTAACTTCGGGTACCGCGAGGGTTTCTTCGATGACAACTTTTTTATCCAAATCTGATTTTAAACTAATATCTTCATTTTGATCGAGCTTCAAAAATGAAGACTGACAACCTAATAAGGTTGAAATCAAAATGAGTCCTATTAGGTTTTTAATTTTCAAGCTTAGAGCCCTTCCATTTCCAACGCCGGTGGACCCACATCCACTGGCCTGGATATCTTCTCACGATCTCTTCAATCTTGTCTGTATATGCTTGAGTTAACTCGACAAGAGTCTGATCACGATCCTTAGATTCAAGTTGAGGATCATAGAGAAAAGCTGGCTCAGCAATAATATGTATCTTCCCATCTTCTCCACTATAACTGTATATGGGAATTACGGGTCTTTTTGTCTTCAATTGAAAAAGTGCTAACCCATAGGCCGTGCCTGCAGGTTGACCGAAAAACTTTGTTTCAATGCCATAAGGTCTTCCCATATGCTGATCGAGAACAAAGGCTACGAATTCCTGATTTTTAATCGCCTTTAAAATCATAAAAGGTGTTTTTTCTCCATGTGGAGGAATCCATTTGACCCCTTGAGCACCCCGGATTCCGAACCAAATGGAGTTCATCAGCTGACTATTAAAAAACTTCGTTATAATAGATATTTTATAGCCTCGACGAGCCACACAGCTGGCCAACACATCCCCATTGGCAATATGCAAACAAAGAAGAAGAGCACCTTTTCCACCCTCAATGGCTTTATCTAAATTCTCAAGCCCCTGAAAAGTAACATTTTTTTCGAGCCATTTTTCATCAATGGCAGGAATCAAAAAAAACTCAAAGAAGTTTTCAGCCAACATATAAACGCTTTTACGGCCTACTTCTTTTTTCTTTTCAAGGCTCCAATCAGGAAAAGCTTTCGTTAAATTATCAAGAACGATCTTCCTTCGAAAACGGAAAACAGACCACCAAAGAAATCCAAGAGGTTTTCCTAAACACCTCATCACACGACGAGGAATCGGACTTAAAAAAAATCGAAGAATCTGAGCACTTTTGCTCATGTTACCTTTTCCCTAAGTGAGAATCTAAAAAAACTTTCCATTCTTGCGGCTCTGTCATTTGAGACTCAATTCGCAGCACAAGCCACTGACTCAGGATAGGATGTTTCCGAAACTCTTTCAATTTCTTAAGCTTGATCTCGTCCTTTTCTGTTGTCAGGATAAAATCAATATGATGTTCCAACACATATTGATGAATTCTTTCAAGGTCCTGAGTCGTATAATCATAATGATCAGAGAAATCCATTCTCTGTAGACTTAATTGCGGAAAATAAGTCCGTAGAGTCGCCTCAAATGCTCGAGGTTGAGCTAAACCTGAAACGAGCAAAATTTTTCGATCTTGAATCTTCGTACGAATAAAATCTAGATCTTGAATCATGACTTTATTTTTAAAATGTGGTTTATCCGATGGCAGAAATTGAATCAAATTTTTCAAATCTTGCTCGTTAACCAAATTGCTCCTTGTTATAATAAGTGCATGGGCTTCTTTTAAACTACTCAACCCGTCACGGGCTTGATTTTGCAAGCC
>DAHVKR010000290.1 GCA_027320785.1 Bdellovibrionales bacterium | reverse complement strand
CGCTTCAATCACTAGAGAACTCGGGACAAGTCCTTTAAAGAACTGCCGTTCAAGTTGCTCATGCTTTTCATTTACGATTCTAAGACTCAAGGAACTTTTCAGACTTTGAATGGTCTGATTGTAACGGCTTACAAGTTCTGCTCTTGTCGCTGCCGATTTTCTTTTGGTTTGTTCTGCGCTCATCTCAGCCTCCAAGAGCCTCTGAGCACTGTAAGCACGACCCGCACCGTTCTGGCTAAAAACAGGAAGTGGCATCGAAAGCCCCAGCCCAACGAAAGTAGTTGATGCACCATTTTCTTTTACGGCCTTCATTGTCGGACCAATTTTAATATCGGGCCAGGAATCGCCCTCTGCTTTTTGTTTTTGACTCCGAGCAAGCTTTAGATCTGCAAGAGCAGCTCGCACTTGTGGTGACTCGGTATTTGGCGCACCACTTTCAATCGACGGCCACGCCTGCTTTACAGTCGGAAGATTTTTTGACAGCAGACTCTTCGAAATACCCGTTACGGCGGTAAGAGCTTGATATAGTTTTTCTTCGTCGGACTTCAACTTCGTAAGTCGAAGCTGATGGTCCGCCAAAGCCATCTTAAAGACTGATAGAGACACATCTTGCTCTGGTGAAAGCGCTGCTCGTTTTTGGAACTGCTTTACGATCTTCGAAAAAGTCTCAACCGATTCTTCTTCTAAGTGAATTTCACTTTTTAAGTGAGCAAGTCTGTAAAGACTGAGCATCAACTCAAGCCTTGATTGGTAAACTCCCAAATCCCGACCTGCCCGCGCTCGCTCTAGTTCGCTTTGAGCTTCGCCTATTAGGGCGTCTCTTTTTCCACCCAACCTTAAAGTAAAAAAGAGCGAGGCGTTGGTCTCAGATCTTTCTGAGCCTTTTGCTACACTATCCGCATCAAGTTCGGGGTTAACCCATTGCCTTGCAACGTCTTCTAATTTCTCGGCAGATTTTAGCTGCTGATCTGAAATTTGAATTTCTGAGGACTTGCTCTCTGCACAGCGAACCAATTCAGCGTAGCTCGCAGGCTGACAATTAGATTCAGTAGGGTCAGCGGCCTTGGATTGCATGGGAAGGAGTGCAATTAATATCCCCAATACGGCTAAAGTCATAGTTTCCACGCGGAAATCTCCATATAAAAGTTTATGTGTCGTGCAAACGGAACTAAAAACTTGGCACTTATAAAGTGCGTTTTAACTTCGTAAGCGTCTTATTTTGTCGATGTAAAGAGATGGGAGCCCGAAGGGCTTAAGAAATCGGGGGGCGAAAGAGACTGGATTTGAAATCGGAAAGTTCAAAAATACTTTCTCGAGGTGAAAAGATCTTTGTGTCCCCGTAAATAGGAATTACCGGGCTTGAGCCAAGGGTAAACGAACAGTGACCCAAATGGCAGGTATGACAAACATCATGGTCGTGACCAGAACTTGAACTGTGCGAGGAAGGTGAATCACCTTGTATTCCACATGCAACAAGAGATGCGCCTGAGGACAGTTGACTTGAATCAGTAACTATATCGCATGAAGAATTAACAGGGCGTATGACGCTTAGGACAGTGATTATAATAAAAAGTGTGGCTAGAAATGCTCTCAAGTTAACCCTCTACAAAGATAATAAACCTAACAAAACGTAAAGGTCAATGCTATCCTCCAGGGGAGGGTCAATTATGTCGCGCAAAGCAAAGAAAAACTCTGAAGCAGAGAAAGTTCATTCTCACTCGTCTCATCCCAAGACACTAGCTCGCCTGAAGATAGCGTCAGGACACCTTTTGAAAGTCGTCGAAATGGTTGAAACCGACAAGGAATGTATTGACGTGCTTCAACAGTTATCGGCTGTAATATCCGCTCTTGAATCATCGCGTATAACTCTGTTGCAAGATCATTTTACCTCTTGTGTCGCTCCCGCGTTGTCGGAAGATTCAAAATATCTGATTAAAGATCTAGAGACTTTGCTCCAAAGAGCCCTAAAGTAGGAATCTTCGACTCCTTTCAGAATTCAAATTTGAAGAAATACTTTTTTCAATGCGGTCATTAGGGGCTCTTTTCTGAGTTCAGGAGTTTTCTCCATAACTTGTTTGAACTGACTGTCGGGAAGCTGATCGAGTTTTCCGATAGCTGTTGTGATGTCTCTTAAAGGTTGCCCTGTCAGAGAGATTTCTTCATCGCCTGTCAAAACGGCGGCGATTCGCCAAATATCTTTGAGATGCTTTTGAATTGATTTTTCATCGACATTTTTGTCGCCAGCAGCTTTGCGATCAAAAAGTTCGCGATGAGCGCGTGCTTTCAGGCAAATATTTGCGAGCGCATTGATGAGGGGGATTCCAGACTGTGAAGTCACAAGATTTTTTTGAATGATTTCAAAATACTCGTCATCAAGAAGAATGGCGGAAAGTCTTTCAACAGCGTCATCATGAATCGGAATGATGTATTGACCATCTTGAATGTCCAAATTGAGTTCATTGCGAGCGAACACTTCGATAAGTGCAGGACAATCTTTTTTAGTAGGCTCTCGAAAACGATAATACCTGGGTGATCCTTCAGTTGCCTCTTTTGTTATGTAGCCTCCATCTTTGACGTAGGAAAGAATGCGCGCATTGAGTTCATCGGAACGGCTAAGAACAACAAGATCCACATCTTTTGTAGCTCTAAATTCCAAACCCTCGTCTTCCATAAGAATTGAAGCAGCACCACCACCGATGATGACGTATGAACTCTCAAGACCGTTCAGGTAATTGCAAAAATGATCGAAACCGTGAGGGCGAGCCACAGA
>DAHVKR010000028.1 GCA_027320785.1 Bdellovibrionales bacterium | reverse complement strand
TACAACATGAGAGAAACATTTAAAGCAGCGACTCCTATCCAACATAAGATATTGGGTTGGGGGTGGATTGTTTCGAATGAGAATGATCGACTTGAGGTTTTGTTCGAAGACGGAAAGAGAATGTTGATCAGTAATTATCAGAATTAAAATGCTGGACTTCGATGATATTTCATTGGAAGAATCCAAGGTGTATCAGGCATAAAGCAAAAAATTAACTCTCAGCAATTGAAGGATTTATAAACATAAGGGGCGCATGGCAAAAGACGATTTGGCACAAGTAGACGGTAAAGTTGTGGATGCATTAGCTGGAGGGTTATACAAAGTCCTACTTGATAACAATGTTGAGATTGCAGCTAAGCTATGTGGAAAAATGCGCCGATTTAATATTCGGGTTGTTGTGGGCGATCGTGTGACAGTGGGAGTTTCTCCCTATGATCCTACGCATGGCCTGATCATGTTCCGTCATAAATAATGATTTCGAAATACTTCACGAAAATAAGGAAATTTTGAGGATTTATGGAAGCCCCCTTACAGAACTATCTGTCAAAAGTGGTGCCGGGTGTCTCTTCCAAGTCAGCTCAAGCTGTTATTGAGCTGGCTTTAGAAGGTGCAACGGTTCCGTTCATTGCTCGTTATAGAAAAGAAAAAACAGGAAATTTGGATGAGGTCCAAATTCGCCAAGTTATAGAATCTCATGAAACTTATCATGAGATTGTGAAAAGGAAGGCTTTCCTTCTTAAAGAGATTGGCGAACAGAATAATCTAACTGAAGAAATTAAAAAGCGCATTGAGATCTCATGGGATCTGGGCGAGTTGGAAGAAATTTATCGTCCATTCAAAAAGAAAAAGAAAACAAAAGCAACTCTCGCAAGAGAAGCTGGCTTGGAGCCTTTGGCCAATTGGATATGGGATATTGGGCATAGCGCTCTTCAGGATGCGAGTCCGCTTGAGGTGAAAGCGAAAGAGTTCTTAAATGCGGCAAAAGGTATTCAAACTTATGATGAGGCTCTGAAAGGAGCTCAGGATATCTTAGTGGAAAAGGTCGCCAACTCACCTGAGTTACGATCTGATGTTCTGCAAAACTATATGGAAAAGGGACTTGTCGTTTCTAAGGCCTCCAAGGGTTATAAAGCTCATTCTAAATATGAAATGTATAAAGAGTTTCAAGAAAATGTGAAGTCACTACTTGAGACAAAAAACACTCACCGTTACATGGCGATGAAGCGAGGCTGGCAGGAAGAAGAGCTCAGCCTTGAGATCAAAGGTGACGATGAGGCCTTGCTGAAAAAATATATAATGTTTGCGACCTCCAATCCAGACAATCCAGTGGGAGCCTTTTTATCAGCTGTCGCCAAAACAGCATTGACTGTTTATGTGATTCCTTCTGTTGTGAATGAAGTGCATCGCGCGCTTAAAGAGAAGTCCGACCTGGATGCTATTCAGGTTTTCTCGGAAAACGTGAAGAAGGTTCTTTTGTCCTCACCCTTTGGCGCTAAGTGTGTTTTAGGCGTGGATCCAGGCATTCGAACGGGCTGTAAGATTGCACTTGTGGACAAGGCGGGACGGTTTGTTTCCCATACTGTCATGCATACAGAGGGTGATGGAGCTGAGACAAAAGCAAAAGCTCTTTTCTCTGAAGTGACGAAGCAAATTCAAATTGAGGCCATTGCGGTTGGTAACGGAACACACGGACGTCAAACTGAAAATTTCCTACGTAAAATTTTAAAAGAGCTTCAGTTGGATATTCCCATCATTATGGTGAATGAGTCGGGGGCCAGTGTGTACTCGGCAAGTGAAGTTGCAAGACAGGAATTCCCAGATCTAGATTTAACCGTGAAAGGTGCGATATCCATAGCGAGACGGTTACAGGATCCATTGGCAGAACTTGTTAAAGTGGATCCGAAATCTATTGGGGTGGGTCAGTACCAACATGATGTGAATCAAGTACAATTGAAAAAATCATTGGATGCTGTCGTCGAGTCAGCTGTGAATAATGTGGGTGTCGATGTCAATACAGCGTCTGCGGCTCTTTTGAGTCATGTTTCGGGAATTGGCCCTGCGACAGCTCAAAATATTGTGAAATATCGTGAGGAGACAGGACTTTTTAAGCAGCGTGAAGATCTTCTCAAGATTCCTCGTTTTTCATCTAAGGTTTTTGAGCAGTCTGCAGGATTTTTGCGTATTCCCAATGGGAAGTTTGTCTTGGACTCAACGGGAATTCATCCGGAAAGATACCCTGCAGTTAAAGATATGGCTCAGGATTTAGGTGTGAGTCTTTCGGATCTTATCGGTGAAGGGGCGCAGAAGCTTGTCACTCAAAGAACAAAGTGGGCTAAGCTTGTGGGTGAGTTCACATTTGATGATATTGTGAAAGAGCTTGAAAAACCAGGACGAGACCCTCGTGATCCATTTAAGGTTTTCAAATTTAGAGAAGATATTTTTGAGGTCAAAGATTTAGTTGAAGGTATGATCTGCCCAGGTGTTGTGACGAATGTCACGAACTTCGGAGCTTTCGTTGATATCGGAGTTCACCAAGATGGATTGGTGCATATTTCTGAGTTGTCGCATAAGTTTGTGGATGATCCGCGTAAAGTTGTAAGCCCAGGACAGCAGGTGACAATTAAAGTCTTGAAAGTGGACACAGCGAAAAATCAAATATCACTTTCTATGAAACTGGAAGAGGCTCCTCGAGTGGAGTCAAAACCGCGGAGAGAGGGTTCGGCTGGAGGGCCACGAAGAGAAGGTTCTGCTCCTCGACGTGATGGCAATCGCGGCGGAGGTCGTCCGGATCAAAATCGTGATCGTGGTGGTAAACGTCCGCACTCTGAGGCGAGAGCACGGGATGATCGGTCGAATAGAGGAGGGGGACGTCCAGCGGGTTCTCCCTTCAATAACCCCTTTGCGGCCTTATTAAATAATCAAACATCAAATAAAAAATAGAAAAAGGAGATTAAAATGGCAAAATCAGTTCGAAATAAAAGTATTCGATCTAAATCAAAAAGACTCAGCAAAAAGAAAAAAATGCAGCGAACTAAAAACAAGCGCGCTGGCAAAAAGAAATAGGATTACTTTTTGTTTTTGAGCTTGATCAAATATTGAGAGAGCTCAACGAAGCCCTGTCCTCCTTCTTTCTTTGTGACATAAGAAGGGGGGCTTTGAAGTTGATCGGCAAATTTGCGAATATTGGCCACGCCCACAGAGTGTGGGAAGTAGGCAAACATGGGCTCATCATTGGGTGAGTCACCACTGAAAAGACAGTTTTTTTTGATCTGTGATACTGTCATTCGAAACTCATCTTTTAAAAATTTCTCGAGCATTGTGACTTTATTGTAGGACCCAAACCAACCATTGACATGGATGGAGCTCACTTTAGCCTGGGCTCCGTGGGATTCAAAAATCTCAACAATTTTTTTTATTTTTGAAGAGGGTAGAGGCTTTACGTCCTCACAAAAATCAATGGCTAGATCCATCAAGCGACAAAATTGATCACTGGCGAGAGCGCTTCCCGGAACTTTTTTAAGAACCTCAGTCTCAATTTTTTTGAGCTTCATTTTGTTTTTTTGAATTTCAGATTCCTTTGCAAAGAAGACGCGCTTCATTTGCTTTTGATGATAGCGAAAGTAAAAGCCGCCATTTTCTCCGACGATGCCTTCCACGGGCCAGAAGCGTGCGATCATTTCACACCAGCCAGCGGGACGACCTGTAACAGGAATAATTTTAAAACCATAGGATTTTAATTTCCAAAGGGCGGCATAGGCTTCCGCATGAAGTTGTCCATGATCAGTTAGAGTGTCATCAATGTCAGTCAGTATAAAACGTGGGCAATTCTTTAATTTTGTAAGTGCTTTCATCGTTAATAAGTCTAGTTCATGGATAAACGGCGCGCAAAGTCAAAAAAGGGACTTGCCTAAAACTACGAAGAAACTCATTTTGACTATATATTAGTAGACGTTACAGGCATAGGTTGAGGTGAGAGTGGCAGCAGGTGGATCGTCAAAATCAGGTTATAAGCTTGTCGTGGTGGAGTCTCCAACAAAGGCTAAGACCATTCGTAAGTTCTTGGGTAAGGATTATGTGGTTGAATCCTGCATGGGCCATATTCGAGATCTTCCGCAATCCTCAAAGGACATTCCGGAAAAAGTAAAAAA
This sequence comes from Bdellovibrionales bacterium, assembly GCA_027320785.1. GTDB lineage: Bacteria > Bdellovibrionota > Bdellovibrionia > Bdellovibrionales > Bdellovibrionaceae. Next base: position 4,950 of record DAHVKR010000028.1, on the reverse strand, counting down.
AGAAAAATGGGCTCAGCTAGGTGTGAATGTTGAGCATAATTTTGAACCTCTCTACTGTATTCCTAAAAATAAAACGAAGGTTGTTAAAACTTTGAAAGACAAACTGCTAGAAGCTCAAGAGCTTTATCTCGCGACGGATGAAGACCGTGAAGGAGAAAGTATCAGCTGGCATTTAGTGGAAGTTTTAAAGCCAAAAGTTCCGACAAAGCGAATGGTTTTTAATGAAATCACGAAAGATGCCATTCAGAAGTCTTTGAAAGAAACCCGACAGATTGACTCGAATCTTGTAAGGGCTCAAGAGGCAAGGCGTATTTTAGACCGATTGGTGGGGTATACAATTTCCCCGCTGCTTTGGAAAAAAATTGCCTATGGATTATCGGCAGGACGTGTTCAATCAGTTGCCGTGCGTTTGACAGCAGAGCGTGAATTGGAACGACTGAAGTTTAGGAAGTCCCAGTACTCAGGGGCCACAGCCACACTTGAAAAGTCGGGTATGAGTTTTGAGGCCAAGCTTCAGTATGTGAATAATACACGAATTGCGACAGGACGAGATTTCGATCCCGATACAGGTAATCTTCTCGCTTCTCAGAGCGTGGTCATGCTGGATCATGCAAAAGCAGAAGAGGTTTTGGCTAAAATAAAATCGGCTCCTTTTGTTGTGGATGAAGTTGAGGAAAAACCCATTTCACGTAAACCGGCTCCACCTTTTATCACTTCATCTCTTCAGCAAGAGGCGAATCGAAAATTGGGAATGGGAGCTCGGGAGACCATGCAGGTCGCTCAAAAACTTTACGAGCAAGGTTTCATTACCTACATGAGAACAGATTCTACATTTCTATCTCAAGAGGCGATTACGGCCGCTCGAAAGTGGATTTCTCAAGAGTATGGAGGTGACTATTTACCTCCTCAGCCAAGACTTTATGATGCGAAGAAAGCAAAGGGAGCTCAAGAGGCCCATGAGGCGATCCGTCCTTCCGGTGCGACCTTTGTTCACCCTGGTGAAACGGGATTGAGTGGTACACAGCTGAAACTATATGAAATGATTTGGATGAGAACAGTGTCTTCTCAGATGGTGGACTCTAGACAAAAGCAAGTATCTGTTAAAATTAAATCTGGTGATACTTTGTTTTCAGCCTCAGGTATGACCATAGAGTTCCCAGGATTTTTAAGGGCCTATGTAGAAGGTCAAGATGATCCAGAAGCAGAGTTAGCAGATAAGGAAGTAAAGCTTCCAGCTCTCAAAAAAGGGGATCAGCCGAAAGCTCTTAAGCTTGAAGTGACAGATCATGAAACAAAACCACCGGCACGATTTACAGAGGCAAGTCTTGTGCAAAAAATGGAGAAGGAAGGAATTGGTCGTCCTTCCACGTATGCTTCTATTATCGGAACGATTATTGACAGAGGCTATGTGCGCAAACACGGAACGGCTTTGGTTCCTACATTTACGGCCCTCGTAGTTTCGAAGCTTTTAAATAAATATTTACCTGAGTATGTTGATTTGGGATTTACATCGGAGATGGAGCAGTCCCTGGACCATATTGCTGATGGTGATTTGGATTGGTTGAAATTTTTAAAGCAACTCTATCAAGGACCCAAAGGGCTTAAATCCTTAGTTGAAAAGCAGGAAGAGAATATTGATCCAGAGGATGCTCGATCCATCAAGTTTGATCAACTTCCAGGCGTTGTCTTTCATGTTGGAAAGTATGGAGCTTATCTGACCTCGAAGAAAGATGGTGATAAGATCAATGCTTCCATTCCAGATTCAGAAGCTCCTGCAGATATGAACTCTGAAAAAGTGGATCAGTTGATTGAGCAGAAGCTTCATGGGCAAGACAGTTTGGGGAAAGATCCTGAAACAGATAAAAATGTTTATGTTTTGTCGGGCCGTTATGGGCCTTACGTTCAATTAGGTGAAAATGATGAAGAGCCAAAACGAGTGAGTATTCCTGCTGGCCAGGATCCAACTCAGGTTGACTTGAAAAAAGCCCTTCAGCTTTTGGAGCTTCCCAAGACATTAGGAAAGCACCCGGCTACGGGTAAGGATGTGAAAGTCGGCATCGGTCGATTTGGTCCCTATGTTGTTTGTGAAAAAGACTACCGGTCAATTCCAAAAGGGCAAAGCCTATTCGATCTCACATTTGATCAAGCCATGGCACTGCTTTCAGCTCCTAAGAAGGGACGTGGGGGAAGAGCAGCCCCACTTAAAGTGCTGGGGAACCACCCTGCACTTGAAGAAGAAATTCAGCTTTTTAATGGTCCCTATGGTCTTTATGTGAAGGTGGGGAAAACCAATGCCTCATTACCCGAGGGGGAGACGGCCGATACCATTACTTTAGAGAAGGCTATTGAGCTTTTAAATGAAAAAGCTGATTTGAAAAAAGCCTCTCCAAAGGCGCGGAAAAAGGCAGCTCCTAAGAAAAAGGCGAGCCCCAAAAAAGCAGAGGCGGCCGCTCCAGCTCAAAAAGAGTCTAAGAAGGCTGTTAAATTACGCAAAAAGTAATTTTTACAAAAAGAGGGTTTTACGCCCTCTTTTTGTGATAAAGAGAGGCATGTCTGAGGATTCACTCAAAGGTCAGCTTGAGTTAGGAATTAAGAGAACTCCGGAAAAAGATCGGAACTACCATCTTGGTGGACGTAGCTTTTATTTTTTTGATTTCGATGACAATATAGCTTTTCTTTCAACCTCTCTTGTTATTTTCCATCAAAAAACAGGAGAAGAAGTCTTCCTATCCAGTGGTGATTGGGCTCTTTATCACGCTCAAATCGGTCGTGAGGGTATCTATAAAGATTTCGAAATACGCTATGATGATAAAACAGGATCTTTTCGATATTTTCGAGATCATTCGGCAGACGAACTTAAAAAGTTGGGACGAAATAAGCAAATCTTCGTGGATGATATCGAAAAGGCTTTGAGTGAGCCTGATCTTCAGTGGAAAGGACCTTCCTGGGAGTGTTTTTACCACGCCACTTTTAATCAAAGGCCTGTCTCTCTCATTACGGCTCGTGGACATGCCCCTGACACGATTCGAGATGGAATTCGCGAATTTGTTAAGAGAAAGGCTCTTCCGCTTGAGCCTAATTACCTAAGTTTGTTTCCTGTCAGTCATATTGAAACTCGAAAAGAGCTCGGAGATGAGACTCTTCATTTTTCAACATCAATGTTGAAGCAAAAAGCCATTCGAGCCAGTGTTGAAAAAGCCATTGCGACATATGGCTATAGTCCTCATCATCGATTTGGAATGAGTGAGGATGATCCTAAAAATATCCAGATGATAGTCGAGGAGTTGATTCGACTCAAAAATGACTATCCTGAGATGTCATTTTTCATGATTGAAACCCATGGTGGACGATTCACAAAGCATGAAATTTCGAGAGCAGGATTGAGTGCGCAGAGCGCTGAACACTTCGCGCAATTAAATCTTTTCGATAAGCTACCCCACCCTTAGTCTAGGGCGATCTGAGTCTTAATCTGACATGAATAACAGTGTCTCATAGACAGCAGAGCTTGCTCTTGTCAAAATAAAGCTCTGTGAAAGGAAACTCGTCATATGCGATTTGCAGCCATTGCTTCTGTTTTATTTTTCGTTCTTCAATTCACAACGAGCTATGCAGAGGAGGCTTCCACAAGTGGACAGGTTCAGTTGCAGTGTCAGTTCGTTTACTCGATCGAACAAATGTTTTTGGGGAATCATCTTAAAACTCAGACCTTTTCGAAGGAACTTGAGAATAGATTGATTGATCAATACATCAAAAGATTAGATGGGACAAAGCTGTACTTTACAAAGTCAGATGTTTCAAAAATTAAAAAACTGATGGCAAATGCCTTTTTAAACGTGAAGAATCGTAAATGTGAATTTTTAAAAGACGTACAGAAAATTTATCTCGATAAAGTAAAAGATCGTGCTGAGTTTGCGAAAAAGTTTTTAGGGAAAGATTATAAGCTAGATAAAAAAGCTGAATTTGTATTTGATCCCGATCATAAGGACTTTCCTAAAACAGATAAGGAAGCTGAGAATTTTCTAAAAGATTACATCCATTTTCAAGTCGCTAACTATATTGCGACAGATATGAAGCTGGATGAGGCTAAAAAGAGTGTTATCAAAAATTATGAAAGAGCTGTTAAGCGAGTTAGCGATACTTCTCAGGAAGACTTGTTAGCTGCTTATCTAGATTCTTTTGCTCGCGCCCTCGATCCGCATTCAAGTTTCCTCTCTCGAGACTTTTTTGAAGAGTTTAATATCAACATGAGTCTTTCGCTTGAGGGAATTGGTGCGACTCTTTCTCAGCAGGATGGGTTCACCGTGATCGAAGCCCTAGTGCCAGGAGGGGCTGCGGCGAAGTCGGGTCAAATTATGATCAAAGATAAGATCTTGGCTGTAGGCCAGGCGACAGGTCCTATGGAAAACGTGATTGATATGGAGTTGAAGGACGTCGTTAAGAAGATCCGTGGTAAAAAGGGAACGAAAGTTCGTCTCAACATTTTAAGAACTGAAGGTGAGGCTCGTAAGAAGTTCGAAGTGACTTTGGTGCGTGATAAAGTCAATTTGGAAGATGAGGCTGCCCAACTGATTCCCATCGAAAAAGAAATCAATGGGAAAAAGCATAAGTTCGGAATTATCAATTTGCCTTCTTTCTATGCAGATGGAAAACGAAATGGTCGCTCCAGTGCTGTGGATATGAAGAAGATTGTCAAAAAAGCTGTTGATCAAAAAATGGAAGGTCTTGTTTTGGATCTCTCTCAGAATGGTGGGGGAAGTCTCGAGGACGCTGTTAAAATTGCGGGGCTCTTTATTAAAACAGGGGCCGTCGTGAAGCAGGCGGGGCGCGCTGACGGACGTGAGGAGCAAACATACTCGGATACAGATCCTGATGTGAATTGGACAGGGCCTCTTGTGATTTTAACATCTCGAATTTCAGCTAGTGCTTCTGAGATTGTGTCAGGTGCTATGC
>DAHVKR010000289.1 GCA_027320785.1 Bdellovibrionales bacterium | reverse complement strand
AGTTGCTTTAGCGGCGAGGGTTTGAGCTCCACCAGCTCCCAATAGAGAATTGGATCCAGAGCTTCCACCGATTCCAAGTGCGCCTCCTTTTGAGTCCTGAATCAAAACGAGTCCGATCAGAACAAGGGCAACGATAACGTGAATGAGTGTAAGCAATGTTTCCATGAAGCCTCCGAAAGGAATAAGATTGGGAATGTAGAGCAAAGTTGAGGGGCTGACACTTCTTAACGCCTCGCAATATTTTCAGCTTCAAAGCATCAAGCCCTGACAAAAAGAAAGCTCTATGGGATTCCCTCAGTATGTATTTTTTAGCATTTGAAGGTCTGGATGGCTCGGGAAAAAGCTCTCTGATGAAAAAATTAGAGGCCGAGCTGACACAAAGAAAGCAAGCCTACATTCAAACACGAGAACCCGGGGGCACAGGTCTTGGGGATAAACTCAGGGATTTGATTTTAGAGAAATCTAATCCGCCACCTGTTCCTCGAGCCGAACTCTTGATGTATGAGGCCTCGCGGGCGCAGCATGTGGAAGAATTGATTCGACCTCAACTGGCACAAAAAAAATGGGTTTTGTCAGACCGCTTTTCCGCTTCCAGCTTAGCTTTTCAGGGGCATGCGCGAGGACTGGGTTGGGAAACGGTTGGACAGCTGAATGATTTTGCCACGGGCGGGTTGTATCCAGACCTCACTATTTTGTTGGATTTAACCGTTGAAGAGTCAGAGAGAAGAAGAACGCATCGCCAGCAGACTTTGCAAGTGGAGGCAGATCGTATTGAGTCAGAAAATCGAGCTTTTCATGAAAAAGTCCGGCAGGGCTTTCTTCGGGCGGCGGCTGAATCTCCACAAAACTGGCTAGTTTTGGATGCCTCTGAAACGGTGGAAACTCTTTTTACTCAACTCATGACAGAATTGAAGAAACGAAAATGGCTCAACTAAAATCCCAAGTGGTAGGGCACCAAAAACTATTTCATCAATGGACCCAGCTTCTTCAAAGAGAGCAGCTGACGGGAAGCTTTCTTTTTGTAGGGGCTTCCGGGATTGGAAAAAGAAAAGCGGCTTGGGCGATGATTCAACAGGCTCTTTGTACGCAAAAAAAAGGGGAAGAGGCTTGTGGTGAGTGTGGCTCTTGCCGAAGAGTGGCTGCTCATCAACATGAATCCGTTTGGTTTGTCGAGCCTGAGGGCTCTCAGATCAAAGTGGAGCAAGCTCATGGGATTCTTCACTTCCTTCAGTTGAAATCGATGGGATCGAAGCGTTTTGTTTTGGTGGACGAGGCGCATTTAATGAATACGCCGACGGCCAACTCTCTTCTGAAAACTTTAGAAGAGCCCAGCGAGGGAACGACTTTGATTTTGTTGGCGCCTTCTTTGACAAGTATTTTGCCCACGATTCGTTCTCGACTTCGTGTTTTTCACTTTCAACCTGTTCCTCTGGATGAAATTCGTCAAGCCCGCACAGTTCCCGAATGGGCTCTTGAAGCAAGCCTCGGGCGTTTTGACCTTTTGGATTCTCTTTCGACTCCAGAGGTAAGACAGTTTCGCACTCAGTGGGCCGAATTTTTTGTTCAATTTCTCTCGAGCCCTCAAACTTTAACAGAGGATAAGTGGAGAGAGTCTTTGAAAAATAAAGAAGATTTGAAACAAGCTTTAGATCTTTGGTTGAAGATGGTTCGGGATGCTCTTTTCTTACAGCAAGGCGAGCAAAAATCACTACTAACTTTGGATGTGAACCCTCAGTTAAAAAAAATGGCAGAGTGGCCTTCGGTTCTTTTACAAAAAATAGGTCAGGACCTGATTACTTTACAAAAAGAACTCAGTTTTAATAAAGATGCAGTTCTCTCTATGGAGACTCTTTATATACAGTTGCAATCTTCAGGGGAGTGGACGGCCTGATGTCGGCATTAGAAATTGATCAACTTCGAAAAACCTATCAAGCGAATTCCTCTTTGAAGGTTGAAGCCCTTAAAGGTGTTAGTTTTGATGTCCGTCCTGGAGAAATATTTGGACTTCTCGGACCCAATGGGGCTGGCAAAACCACTCTAATTTCAATTCTGACAACTCTAGAAAAGCCGACATCCGGCGATGCTCGAGTTTTTGGGGTATCGGTCACTGCGGACCCGAAAAAAACCAAAATGCAAATTGGGATTGTACCTCAAGAGATTATCTCCACGGGATTTTTTAATTTAGAAGAAATTTTGATATATCACTCCGGTTACTATGGAATTCGGGAAAATAGAGAGCGGATTCATCATTTATTAGATCGACTGAAGCTGATGGAGCATAAACATAAAATGATTCGTCAACTGTCCGGTGGAATGAAAAGACGGATGATGATTGCCAAAGCTTTGGTGCACTCTCCTAAAGTTCTACTTTTAGATGAGCCCACGGCCGGTGTAGATGTGGAGTTGCGAAATCAGCTGTGGGAATTTGTTCGTGAACTCAGGTCAGAGGGGGTCAGCATTGTTCTGACGACTCACTATTTAGGTGAGGCTGAAGCTCTTTGCGACCGAGTGGGGATTTTGAGCAAAGGTGAGCTCAAATATGTGGGGCCCACACAGGATATTATTCATAAACTGACTCAAAAGAAAATCACGGTGACAAACCATCAAGGCGAAAAAATTACTTTTTCGATCGAAGAGCATCAAGACTTTGGAAAAGCTTTGAAGGATAAAAATCTAACCCTAGATCAAATTCAAGATCTCAATGTGGCAGAGGGAACTTTGGAGGAAGCTTTTGTGAAGGTGCTCAACTCATGACTGGTTTTTTATTTTTATTCC
>DAHVKR010000288.1 GCA_027320785.1 Bdellovibrionales bacterium | reverse complement strand
GATCTATTCTATATGGTGGTTGGTTTGATTAAACCCGATGGCGGACATATTTGGCTTGATCAAGCAGAGATTACAAAACTTCCGATGTATAAGCGAGCTCAAGTGGGTCTGAGTTACCTTGCTCAGGAGCCTAGTATTTTTCGAAAACTGAGCGTGGCCGATAATATTTTAGTAGCTCTTGAGGCCCATGGCTATGAGGGTTCTAAAAAATCAGAAATGCTTGAAAGTTTATTGCATGAATTTCGCGTGGCTCATATTCGAGATAGCTATGGCTACTCTCTTTCGGGTGGGGAAAGGCGGAGAGTCGAGATTGCTCGGGCGCTAGCCTGTGAACCACAGTTTCTTCTTTTGGATGAGCCCTTTGCAGGTATTGATCCGATAGCGGTTGCGGATATTCAAAATATTATTCGAGAGTTGAAGGCCAAAGGTCTAGGTGTTTTGATTACAGATCACAACGTGCGTGAGACTTTAGGTATTTGCGATTATGCTTATATACTGAAGGACGGAAAGATCCAAGTCAGCGGAAAGGCTGATGAAATCGCTCAGTCTGAAACTGCTAAAAAGTTCTATTTAGGTGAAAATTTCAGGCTTTAGTGCGAATAAAAAGTGATCCAGTTATTGGAACTTAAGGGGTGAAATGGCGCTCAAACAAAGTATGAACCTCAGTCAAAATCTTGTGATTACGCCGCAGTTGCAGCAGGCAATCAAGTTGTTGCAAATGTCACGTTTAGAACTTGAGTCGGCGGTTCGTTCAGAGCTCGAAGAAAACCCCATCTTAGAAGAAACACAGGATTTGAAGGAAGAAGATCTTAAGCGAACCAAAGAGGCCGCGACTGATCTTGAGGGGCCTGTCGATAATCAAAACAATACTCAAGACCCACGCAAGCAGGATGAATTTGAATGGGAATCCTACTTCGAACAAAACCAAAAACCTCCTAAGGATTTTTCATCTGGTAACGAAGAAATTATGAATTATGAGAACGTCATGACGACGACTCAGTCTCTTCATGATTATCTTGTTTGGCAAATTCAGATGAACGGCTTTTCAGATCATGAAGAGAGAGCTGCAGATGCTCTCCTCGCGTATATGGATGAGGATGGCTATGTTAAGACACCTCTTGAACAGATTGCTCAAGATGAAGAAATTCCCATAGAAGATCTAGAGGATACTCTTTCTATGATTCAAGAGTTTGACCCTCCCGGGGTTGGGGCTCGTGATCTAAAAGAGTGTTTACTTATTCAGGCGCGACATTTGGAAGAAGACACGACAGATTTGGTTCATATAATTCAAAATCACATTAAAGATTTAGAAAAAAGAAACTACGATGCCATAGCTAAAGCCATGGGAAAAGATATTCGCGAAATCGTCGAAATTTGTAAGATTATTTATGCGATGGAACCTAAACCGGGACGGGCCTATCATGAAAATGATACGCACTATGTAACACCCGATGTGTACGTTTATAAAATTGGAGATGATTTTGTTGTCTCTTTGAATGAGGACGGTCTACCTCGCCTTAAGATATCAAACTTTTATAAAAATGTTTTGAAGGGCGGAGGGGCTAATAAGCAAGAGACGGATTACATTCAAGACAAATTGAAATCTGCTGTATGGCTGATTAAATCCATTCATCAACGTCAAAGAACGATTTATAAGGTGGCGGAAGCTATTGTCAAAAGACAAAGAGAGTTTTTTGAAAAAGGAGCTGCCTTCCTGAAGCCCATGGTTTTGCGTGACATAGCTGGGGATATCGGGATGCATGAATCCACTGTTTCCCGTGTCACAACAGCTAAGTATATGCACTCGCCACAGGGTATTTATGAGCTTAAATACTTTTTCAACTCTGGCATAAGCGCCACCGATGGAGGAGACGCCCTTGCTTCTGAATCTGTGAAGCTCAAAATTAAGGATTTAATTGCGAAAGAAGATCCCAAGAGTCCTCTTTCAGATCAAAAAATTGCAGAGATGTTAAAGAGGGATGGGGTGGATATCGCCCGTCGAACTGTAGCAAAATATCGTGAGATGCTGAAAATCTTACCTTCGAGTCAGCGTAAAAAGATTTACTAAAGTTTAAGTCATATTCTTGTTAAAACGGTATAAGAAGAGTTGTTTTATGGCCATCTTTTATTAAGATGCCCTCTATGAAACAAATTATCTTTTTGATTATCGTGATGTCTGTTTTTCAATCATCTGCTGCGCTTAAGCTGTCTCAGTATCAAGCGAAGCCTAAACTCATTCTGCTTTTTGTGGTAGATCAATTTCGCGCTGATTTTTACTCGCGCCTCCATAAAGAGTTTTTGCCCGCGGGAACAGATCAGAAACCTGGTGGATTTCGTTATCTCATTTCAAAAGGGGCTTATTATCCGACGGCTGAATATAAGGTGATGGAAGCTATGACCTGCCCTGGGCATTCCATTATCTCGACAGGAGCTTACCCTGCCGAAACGGGTATTATTGCCAATGAATGGTATGATCGTGCATCTAAAAGACAAATTAAGTGTATTGATGATGATCAGTATGGGGCCTCTCCTTTAAGGCTTACGACTTCTACATTTGGTGATGAGCTCAAAATCATTAGCCCGTCATCTAAAGTCATATCTGTTTCACTCAAGGATCGAGCTGCTATTATGTTGGGAGGGCATAGTGCCAATGCCGCCCTGTGGTTGGGGGATAAGGGTTGGGAAACGAGCACCTACTATGCACCTCAGATTCCTAAGTGGGCGGCCACCGTGAATGAAAAATGGCTTCGTCATAAGTATTCCAAAATGGATATT
>DAHVKR010000287.1 GCA_027320785.1 Bdellovibrionales bacterium | reverse complement strand
GCTTTTCAAGAAGTCTCGCCTCTTTATTTTCATCAGTCGTCGAGGGAGTTATATTATAAACAGAACCGCTTTCTAGAACGGCATCCCACTTGTGCGGCTCCTGAATAAGCCATGGAAAGTGTATATAAAATCGATCTTTGCTTTTAATGATTGAGTCCTCTTTGACCTCATAATTTTTCATAGAAAATCGGCTAAAATCAGGATCGGCGCCATCAAATAAACCATAATTGGCGATAGCCGTATCTACATTGAGAGGGCCATTGTCACTCACTTGCAGAGTTTCACTTGCTACATTTCTTTTAGGCTTTTCGTTTTTCTTTTCTACACTGTTTTTTGTTTTTCGAGTGTCGGAAGCTGTTTTGGAGGGAATTTTAGAGCCTGGAGCCAAATAAAAATCAACAATAAGACGTGAGGGCTCATCCGTTAAATAATCGAAACTTTCAACACTTGGACTTACAAGCTGAAAGGTTACCAAATCTTTACCTTGAACATTGTTTTGTTTTACTTTGACAGACTTAACAAGGCTGCTTCTAAACTTTTCCAAAGCTTTAACAGATGTGCTATCCAGAGAGTCAACTTCAAGCTGAACATCTGTATTGTGGCCTACTTTTTTTCGATTAATATCATATTTCCAACTAGGACGGCCTGTTATTTCGAAATGAACGGTATCGTTTTGAAAACTGATCTGGCTCTTAGTCGGGTTGCTTGAGGACGCCAATGCCTGCGTGGAAATTAACATGCTTATCAAACAACTGATCAGGACCAAAGTTCGCTCCTTGAACAAAGGTTTTTAAAAATAGCTATTCAGCACTTTATAAAGCATTTGTGATGCCAACATCATTTTCGCATTCTGTTTGACTTAAGAAGAATCCAGATCATTTTTTACCTAGGACTCTTGACTGGACCGACAAATACCTGACTCTTTCTAAAGTCCTGATTCAATGTTTAAGTCTCCTGAATCACTTTAGAAAGTCCGATAACACTTTTATGAGAACCACACTTGATCGGAGAGCTTTAACACTCGCCCGTTTTTTAATTGTTACCTTGGTGCTAGCCCTATCAGCACTCTCATGTGTCTCTGTTAAAATGCCCTTCGGCCCAGTCCCCAAGGCCACCCAAGCCCATGTGCAAAAACCTGCCGGAGCCTTTGTAACAATGGCCTCCAATGTAGCGGATGAAGCCTGGATCAGCCAAAAAACAGGAAATACCCTTTCTTACCTAAGCGAGTGCAAGGAAACCGATGAAAGCCCCAAGCAGATAGCATTGGATACAGCGCAGGCCATCGAAAACTCTAAAGTTCTCGATATTTCGAGCGGTACCATAGACTCTTATCCATCTGCAGAAGTTCTCGTGAGCGGACGTGTTGATTCTCAAAAAGTCAAAATGGCCATTGCCGTTTTTAAAACATCACAATGTACGTTCTCTATTACCTATGGTGGACTCGAAAACCAATTCGACGCTGAGTGGAGTGAATTTGTAACTTTTAAGAAAGGGTTTAAAGCGCCATGACCCTTTTAAATCAAAAGCTACAGGATATGTCTTTTCACTTTCAACAGACCATTGAAGAGATCCTCATTTTTATTGGAGGTATCGGTCATCTCACACGTAAAATTTTAAAAGAAATTCTACATGGCAAATTCTATTGGAAGCTCTTTAGTGAGCAAATTTATATCATTGGCTGGAGATCACTCCCCCTTATCCTCATCACAGCGATTAGTACAGGCATGGTAATGTCACTTCAGTTTGGCCTCGGACTTGAAAAATTCGGAGGCAAACTATACGTACCTAAACTCGTGGCTGTTACCATTTTTCGCGAAATGGGCCCCGTCTTCACGGCTCTGATGATTGCAGCTCGTGTTGGAGCTGGAATCGCAAGTGAAATTGGATCTATGACAGTGACTCAACAAATTGATGCCATTCGAGCTCTCGGAACTTCTCCTATTAAAATCATCGTTATCCCAAGAGTCTTAGCTTGCCTCATTGCACTTCCTTTGCTCGTTGCGACTGCTAATTTAGTCGGAAATATGGGAAGCCTTTTCGTAGGAGCCAGCGAATTGAACCTTGATCCTCATTTTTTCTACCAAAAAATCGTCACGACTGTAGATTCTTATGACTATCTATCCGGAATTTTTAAAACAGTTTTCTTTTCTCTCTTTATCTCTATTCCCGCCTGCTTCTATGGATTAAATGTCAAATCCGGAACCAAGGAAGTCGGGCAAGCAACAACTCGAGCCGTCGTGATGGCTTCAATTTTAATTCTTGTTGGTGATTTTTTTCTTTCAAAGTTATTTTGGATTTTTCAAAAGTGGTCTTAGATATGATAGAAGTTAAAAATTTTAAGAAATCATTTGGCTCTAAGATCGTCCACAAGGATGTCAGCTTCTACGTTAAAAAAGGCGAATGCGTAGGCCTCATTGGAGGTTCAGGAGTTGGAAAGTCTGTTATTCTAAGAAGCCTTATTGGTCTTGAAAAACCCGATGCTGGTCAAATTCTGATAGATGAACAGGATATCACAAATTTTACTGAAGATGAGCTTATACCTGTTCGACAAAAAGTTGCGTATGTTTTTCAAGGTGGAGCTCTTTTTGACTCCATGACAGTCTATGAAAATTTAGCCTACCCCCTTATCGAGCATACAAATTTATCGGATCTGGAAATACGCGATAGAATTTTACAAACACTTGATCAGTTGGGCTTAAAAGGAAATGAATTTATTTTGCCTTCGCGCCTTTCTGGGGGAATGCAAAAACGTGTAGGTCTTGCGCGAGCTATCATGAT
>DAHVKR010000286.1 GCA_027320785.1 Bdellovibrionales bacterium | reverse complement strand
TGATTGATAACCAAGTGGCTTTCACCACTTCGCCCGAAAATGATCGCTCTTCTCATTATCCTTCTGATGTGGCCAAGGTTCTGCACACACCTGTGCTTCATGTAAATGGTGATGATACCGATGCCTGTGTTCGCGCTATGGATATCGCCATTCGTTACCGTCAAGAATGGGGACGTGACATTGTCATCACGGTAGTCTGCTACCGTCGTTTCGGTCACAATGAAGGAGACGAGCCCGCTTACACTCAACCCTTGATGTATGAAATTATTAAAAAGCACCCCACCCTTCGTGAAATTTATGGCAAGCAGTTGGTGCGCGAAGAGGCCATTGATCAAAATTATTATGAAGGCTTTTATCAAGAAAAAATGGATAACCTTCAAAAGGTTTATGAAGAAACAAAAAAGAATCCTCCTAAAATCAAACCTTTCAATTTTGATGGATATTGGAAAGGTCTTCGTAAGGCTAAGGCTTCTGATTTTGAAAAAACAGCCGATACGCAGTTTGATTTGAACAAGCTTAAAGATATCTGTTTTAAAATGGGCGAAGTCCCCTCAGGGTTTACACCTCATCCAAAACTCGTGAAGCTCCTAGAGACTCGAAAAACTATGTCTCAAGGCAAAGAACCTTTGGATTGGGGAACAGCTGAACTTCTTGCTTACGGCACTCTTTTAGCCGAAGGAACTTCCGTTCGCCTGACTGGTCAAGACTGTGTCCGTGGAACCTTCACTCATCGCCATGCTGCACTTTATGACTTTAAAACGGGTGAACCTTACTTTGCTCTCGATCAAATCAACGGTGATAAAGTTGAATTCTGCGTTTATGATTCAATTCTGTCAGAATACGGAGTTTTAGGCTTTGAATATGGAAATGCTACTTGCGATCCCACCTTCCTCACTCTGTGGGAAGCTCAGTTCGGTGACTTTGCTAATGGCGCTCAAATTCTGATCGATCAATTCCTCAGCGCGGGTGAGGCGAAGTGGATGCAGATGTCAGGTCTAGTTCTTCTTTTGCCTCACGGTTATGAGGGCCAGGGCCCCGAACACTCCAGCGCTCGTCTGGAGAGATTCCTTCAGCTGGCTGCTCAAAATAATATTCAAGTGGCCAACCTCACAACGCCGGCGCAAATCTACCATGCTCTTCGTCGACAAATGAAACGGGATTTCCGCAAACCTCTAATTGTGATGTCACCGAAATCTTTACTCCGCCATCCGCGGGCTGTCTCGACATTAGAAGAACTCGCTCATGGACAATTCATGGAAATCATTCCCGATGCTCTGTTGAAAAACACAAAGAAAGTAAAGAATGTGATCTTTGTGTCTGGCAAACTTTATTATGAGCTTTTGGAAGAAAGAGAAAAACGAAAGGACGAAACAACAGCTTTAGTGCGAATGGAGCAAATTTATCCTTTCGCTAAACAACAAGTCTTAGATGTTTTGAATACTTATTCGGGTTTGAAAAATGTGATCTGGGCCCAAGAGGAACCTCAAAATATGGGAGCCTTTCAGCATATCTATTTCAAATTTAAAGATCTTTTCAAACAAGAGAATTTAAAATTTGAACTTGAGTATGTTGGCCGCCCCGAAAGATCTTCGCCTGCAACCGGTAGCATTTACCGTCACAAAGCAGAGCAAGCTGAAATTATTCGAAATGCCTATGAAAGTTTTAAATAAGGAGAGAGCCCCATGAAAATCGACGTCAAAGTACCCGCAGTTGGTGAAAGTATAACAGAAGCCACTATTGGTTCTTGGGAAAAAAAGTCTGGAGACTATGTAAAACGAAACGATGTGCTCATGCTTTTAGAAACGGATAAAGCCAGTGTTGAAATCGTCGCTGAAAATGATGGTGTTCTCACAACACAAGCAGAGGCTGGCACTGTCGTAAAAATCGGAGCCACCGTCGCTCAAATCGACACAGATGCGAAAGCTCCTGCCCCTTCTGCCTCTGCTCCAAAGGCAGAGACTCCGAAAGCAGCTCCCACTCCAGCTACAACCTCAGCCCCCGCACCGGCCGCAAAAAGTGCTCCTGATCTCAGTGCTTCCGGTCCTGCTGTTCAAAGAATAGTGGCTGAGAACAATCTAGATGTTTCCAATATTCAGGGTACAGGTAAAGATGGTCGCTTAACAAAAGCCGATGTGATGAAGGCTCCGAGTTCTTCTGCGAAGTCGACTCCTGCCTCTGCCCCCGCACCTCAACCTGCCTATGTGCCTCCAGCTCTCTCGAAGCAAGGAGATAAAAAAATAGTTCCGATGACCACCATTCGCAAACGAATTGCCGAAAGATTGGTACAGGCTCAGCATAATGCAGCCATGTTAACGACTTTCAATGAAATTGACATGACCAAGCTGAACGAGCTCCGAGCTAAATACAAAGATTCTTTTAAAGAAAAGTACGGCATTTCACTGGGCTTTATGGGTGTTTTCACAAAGGCCGCACTGGAAGCTCTGAAAGCCTTCCCTTCAGCCAATGCTTATATCCAAGGGGATAGCATTGAGTACCACAACTATTACAATATTGGGATCGCCGTCAGCACTGAAAAGGGCCTAATGGTTCCCGTGATTAAAGATGCGGATCAGATGAGTATTTTCATGATTGAAAAATCCATCCGTGATTTCGCCCTGAAAGCTCGCGATGGCAAAATCTCTGTGGATGATATGCTCAATGGAACCTTCACGATTACAAATGGTGGAGTTTTTGGCTCTCTCATGTCCACTCCAATCCTCAATGCTCCTCAAAGTGCGATTTTGGGTATGCATAAAATTGAAGATCGTCCTGTGGTGGTGAATACCCCCAAAGGCAA
>DAHVKR010000285.1 GCA_027320785.1 Bdellovibrionales bacterium | reverse complement strand
AATGTTGATGAAGAACAATTCACAGTTTTTTTGCGCCAAATTTTGGACAATGCGTGGAAGTTTACTTCCCGCACATCGGAGGATCCTCAAGTTGAGGTCGGGAGTTATGACCAGGATGATCGAGTTGTTTTTTATGTGAAAGATAATGGAGTGGGCTTTGATATGAAGTACGCGAAACGTCTTTTTAGAGCCTTTCAAAGGCTTCACTATCAAAGTGAATACGATGGTCAGGGGATCGGATTGGCATTAGCTAGAAGAATTTGGACTCGGCATGGGGGTGATATCTGGGCTCAGTCCGATGAGGGGAAGGGGGCGACCTTCTATTATTCTCTACCGATGAGTAATGCGTAGCATAAACTGTGCTCTTTTTTACGAGGACTCGAAAAGGGCTCGACAGATTCTTTAAAAAGGGGATTCAATAAAGGTATATGAAAAAATCAATTTTATTACCAATCTGTATGTCTTTATTTCTAATTCCGGCAACCTCATTTGCGGGCACGACGGCTCCGCAAAAAGGACAGTTGAGTGAGCTAAAGATCAATTGCGTGACAGATATACCGTCAACTTCTTTTGTCGCTTGGACAGATGCTGGTTATGTTCATTTGAATATTGTGAATTCATTTGGCGTTAAATATATGCCCATCTACGCAGGACTTCCGACATCAGAAGATTTGCCAACCCTTCAGCATTACTCAGATGTTTTGAAGGATTTGGGAGATTTAAGTCAGTTTAAATTTAAGTTGAAAGACTGCATGATTTATAACGATGGAACATTTAGATGTGAAAATGGTGATTCCTTCAAAGGGAAACAGCACACTTTTACTTTGGGCTCTCTTGCATCCGTACTTTCAAGTCATACGATAAACGATACTCATTATGATCGGGTCCGTGTGATGGCGGATTTCACAGTTGAGGATAAAACTTATACCGTGACGATGGAATACTCACCCAGTGAGTGTGAAGTTAAGTATCAGAAGAAAAATGAGAGCAAATAATTATAATCTATTTTTTTATCGTATATATCGAGTTTTCGAGGAGCTTCAAGAGGGATGATCTGAGTTGAAAATTCTCCTGTTCGCTTAAAGAAGAGAGGAAATTCTTTTCAACCTGGCTGCGAATGGCTGAGATTTTCTTTAGATAAGTGGTTCCAAATGGGGTTATCCGAAGGAATTTAACCCTTCGGTCTGTCGTGCAGCTCACCCTTTCAACAAGTTTCAAGTTTTCAAGATGATCAATCAGCTTCACCATGCTGGCTTTGTCGACACCCAACTCGTCTCCAATTTGATTTTGATTAGATGATTTTTCTTGTGAAAGAACAGAAAGTAAAGCCATGTGATGAGTATTTATATTGAGGGATTGGAGTTCTTTTTCGAGTTGGCTTTTAAATATAGAAGTGCACTTAAAAAGGCAGTATCCAAGGGAATTTTTAAGAGCAGGATGAATCTTTGTAATGTCTTGGAAGCGGATCTGAGTAAAACATTCAGCCTTTTGGGGTTGAGATAAGCTTTTCTTTTTTGTTCTTTTCCGGGTCTTCTTGTCCTTCATTGCCCCTATTTATATCAAAGACTTTATTCGTTTGTATAGGAAATAGTTTGCAAAAGAAACTATTTGATTGCCAAGGTTTTGGGGATTTGAGATAACAGCTCCATGTCATTCATTAAAATATTATTAGCTTTGCTAGTATCCGCATCGGCATACTCTGAAACGGTGAGTGTGCAGGATGTTATCCGCGAAACCCAATCTGACTCTTTACAGATTCAAAAAGCAGAGGCTGCTTATCATGAGGTGCGCTGGAAGAAAACAGAGACCTATGCGGGGTTCCTACCCTCTTTAACAGGTGAGTTGAGCTATATAACCGAGCAACATTATATGTTTGTAACGATGCCCTTCGGAGCGAGTGAAGTGACAGTTCCTCAAATCATGCCTTCCACACTTTATACGCTGAAGGCGGCTTGGCCAATTTTTGATGGCTTTGCTAGTACGAATCGTTATTTAGCAGGGTCTTCCTACGAGGAGTCTGCTAAAAATGCTTATGAATGGACTCAATTTGCCACAACTCGACAAGCTATTTTACAATTCTACAATGTTTTAGCGGCTGATGTTTTAAAAGAAGTGGCTCAGCAAAACCTGAAGACCTTAACGGATCATTTGAAAGATATCCGAGCCTACCGTCGAGCGGGTGTTTCGACTCAATATGATGTTCTGAGGGTGGAGGTTCAAGTTTCTGAGGCTCAAACAGAAATTTTGAATGCTCAAGACAATCTGGATCTTTCTTTGATGAAGTTAGCCGAAACACTGGGGCATCAAAACGAAACTCGTAAGCCTATTGGGGAGCTGCCTGTATTAGATGCCCATTTAATTCAAAATTTAAATAAAGATGTGGTGGATTCACGGCAGGATCTTCAGGCCTTAAAGGAAAAATCTCAAGGGGCTCAGTATATGGAGAGCTCTGCGAATCGTTATTGGGCTCCCCATATCAACTTATTTGGTCAATATCAGAAATATAATAATCGAAATTATCGATTTGATGACGAGTCCTCATTTCGTGATGCTTATCAGGTCGGTGTAAATTTAACGTGGAATTTGTTTGATGGGATGGCCTCCACGTCACGAAGTGGGCAAGCTGAGCAGCAGGCTATTCAGATAGATAAAGAATATCGTTTGGCTCAAATTAAAGCTCAAAATGATTTTGAACTTTGGCGTCGCAAGTATCTGTATTACTGTTCTGTTTATCAATCACGTGTTCAAGACGTTTCTCGTTCTGAAGAAGCCGTCAGGCTTGCGCGAGTGGGAAGAC
>DAHVKR010000284.1 GCA_027320785.1 Bdellovibrionales bacterium | reverse complement strand
AGTTCTGGCTTGCTATTAATCTCGGCCTCAGAGCTCAAGAGAAGATTCTTATTCAATTGATCGGAATTGGCCTTTTGCGCGTCAGGGGCAATCATCACATGTCCATTAAAGACGCCCTTCGACTGATCAGCTAAGAGTCCTTTGTAAATCTGGGTCGTTTGACTGCCTCCCACTTTGTGACGAACCGATGTATAGTGATCAGATTGTTGTTTCTGAGAGAGCGCGTAGACGCCCAAAAGAGTTGCCGCCGCCTCAGTTCCTAGAATATCAATTTCCGCCTCACTACGAGAGAGCAATCCCCCCAAGGCGACTTCCAGCACTTTAAGTAGAGAATTTTCTTGAGTCGTAAAGTGAGATTTTTCATAGTGAAAGCTCTTCTGATTTTGATTTTGCAAAATCACACACTCCGCATAAGCCCGTTTACCCACTTGGACCGTGAGCCAAGAGCTCACGAAACTCTCATCCTCGTTTTCGCTGACATGCTCAATTAACAATGAAGTACGACTTCCTTCTTTTAGAACAATATGAGTCTGTGGATAATTCATCGAAGGTGACTCGACTGAATTTGTAACAAAAAGACAATGCAGTACAGAGTCCAATTGAGTATTTTCCGACACCTCAATAATTGTTGTATTTTTCGTGAAGTGGGCATTCAGCAGAACAAGAGAGTCCTGATGCGAAGGCGTAGGGCTCATTTCAATTCGGACAAACACGCCTTGAGGCAATTGAGACAGATCCTCTTTGTAACAACCATTCACAAAAGTGATATGGTGTTGAAAAGGCGAACGTATTTCCGTCCCCTTTCCCTGAGAATGGCCCAGAGTATAGGGCTTATCCAACCAGGGACGTAAACTGGTGTACTTCCAGTTTTCATTTTTTCGAGTTGGAAAAATATGTTCTTGTGGAAAAATCATGATCATCCCTTAATTTAAAAGCCAATCGTAACCTTGTTTTTCAAGCTTCAAAGCCAACTCGGGGCCACCCGACTGAATAATTTTACCACCCGCCAAAACATGAACAAAATCAGGCTTTATGTAGTCTAAAAGCCTTTGATAATGCGTGATCAAAATAATCGCGTTGTTTTTGTTTTTGAGCTTGTTCACGCCATCAGCCACGACTTTGAGAGCATCAATATCTAGACCCGAGTCCGTTTCATCCAATATGGCCAACCGAGGCGCCAACACAGCCATTTGCAAAATTTCGTTTTTCTTTTTCTCTCCACCCGAAAATCCAGCATTCACGCCACGATCCAAATAATCTGCTCTCATCGAAACAATCTTCAGTTTTTCAGTCACATATTTTCGAAACTCTTCTTCCGTAAGTGGAGCCGAACCTTGAGCCTCCAAAATGGAATTAAAAGACGTCATGAGGAAATTAAAATTCGTCACTCCCGGCACTTCGATAGGATATTGAAACGCCAAAAAAATTCCGTCTTTTGCTCGCTCATCCGGCTCCATTTCCAAAAGACTTTTCATTTGGAAATTGACTTCGAAAAGAACATCTCCCCCTGTCACTTCATAGGCAGGATGTCCCGCCAAAATTTTAGAGAGAGTTGATTTTCCAGAACCATTGGGCCCCATGATGGCATGAACTTCGCCCGCTTTAACTTCTAAGTTTAAACCTTTAAGAACTTCTTTATGATCAATACTGGCTTTTAAATTCTGAATCTTAAGCATCTTAACCTACTGAGTTTTCAAGTTTCATTTCAATTAATTTAACGGCTTCCACTGAAAATTCCAGGGGCAGCTCTTTAAACACGTCTTTACAAAAACCATTTACGAGCATGGAAATGGACTTTTCCATATCAAGCCCTCGCGATTGCAAATAGAAGATCTGGTCTTCTGAAATACGCGAAGTCGTCGCCTCATGCTCCAGAGTCGCTGTCTTATTTTTAACTTCAAGATACGGATACGTGTGCGCTGAACACTTATCCCCGACCAACATAGAATCACATTGTGAATAGTTTCGCGCATTCATTGCTGAGGGAAGAACCTTCACCAAACCTCGATAGGCATTAGAGGAGTGTCCCGCTGAAATTCCTTTTGAAATAATAGTGCTCTTTGTGTTCTTTCCGATATGAATCATTTTTGTTCCGGTATCGGCTTGCATATAATCATGAGTCAGTGCCACTGAGTAAAAGGCACCCTCAGACTCGTCACCTTTTAAAATGCAAGAGGGATACTTCCAAGTAATAGAAGAGCCACTTTCAACTTGAGTCCAAGAAATTTTAGATTGATAGCCCTGGCATATCCCTCGTTTTGTCACGAAGTTATAAACTCCACCGCGACCCTGCTTATCTCCTGTGTACCAGTTCTGCACAGTGGAATATTTTATTTCGGCTTTTTCGAGAGCGATGAGCTCAACTACAGCCGCATGCAATTGATTTTCATCACGTTGCGGAGCTGTGCAGCCCTCTAGATAGTTCACGAAGGAACCTTCATCCGCCACAATCAGAGTTCTTTCGAACTGTCCTGTTTCTTTGGCGTTAATTCTAAAGTAGGTCGATAGATCAATCGGGCAGCGAACCCCTTTCGGAATATAAACAAACGACCCATCTGTGAAGACAGCAGCATTCAGGGCCGCATAGTAATTATCCGTAAAGGGCACAACAGAACCAAAATACTTCTTAACTAATTCTGGATGAGTTTGAATCGCCTCGCTGATCGAGCAAAAAACAACACCTGCCTTTTCTAAAACTTCCTTATGAGTTGTCGCAATAGAGACCGAGTCAAAAACCACATCCACCGCAACTCCTGAAATTCTCTTCTGTTCTTGCAGAGGAATTCCCAATCTTTCAAAAG
>DAHVKR010000283.1 GCA_027320785.1 Bdellovibrionales bacterium | reverse complement strand
AATAAGCGCCCTCACCTTGGGTCATCATCGACTGGATTGTTTTAACGACAAAGCGAGCTTCATCATAATCAGTTCGCTCTTCTACAACGCGAATAAGGTCGCCAGGTTCATTTGATGTGAAGAGAGTTTTATTTTTTCTTTGAGTATTGTTTTGAATCAACTTTGTAGCCGCTTCGACAATATTTTGTGTCGAGCGATAGTTTTCTTCTAACTTGATCACATGTGTTTCGGGAAAGTCTTTCTCAAAATCGAGGATGTTGCGGATGTCAGCTCCTCGCCAGCTGTAGATGGATTGGTCTTCATCTCCGACTACGCAAAGATTACGATGGGCCTGAGCCAGTTTTTGCACCAACAAATACTGAATATGGTTTGTGTCTTGATACTCATCTACCATGATGTATTTAAATTTATCTTGTAGTTGCTCAAGAATATCGGGGTACATTTGAAAAAGTTCGTAAGTTTTTAAAAGAAGATCATCGAAGTCGAGAGCATTATTTCTTTTCATTTCTTCTTCGTAGACTGTGTAGACCTCTAAGCTTTTGGCATCCATCAGATGGTAGTCATTGGATTTTTGAACCAGCTGAGGTGTAAGTCCCAGCATTTTGGCAGAGGAAATTCGAGCCTGAAAAGCCTTTGCAGGATGAATCTTGTCATTAATATTCAGCTGAACCATAATTTTTTTAATTTGGGTCAGCTGATCCGAGGAATCAAAAATAGAAAACTGTGGCTTATAATCTAGTAAAGTAATGTGAGCTCTTAAAAGGCGAACACAAAAACTATGAAAAGTGCTGACCCACAGAGGAGCGCGCAAGGGAATTCCAATATCAGAGAGAAGTTGATAAATGCGGCTTTCCATTTCCTTGGCTGCTTTATTTGTAAAGGTTACACAAAGAATTTCTTCCGGGGCGGCAGCACCACTCGCAATAATGGAAGCCATGCGGTGGGTGAGAACTCGAGTTTTCCCGGAGCCAGCTCCTGCTAAAATGAGAACGGGTCCTTGAATTTGAAGGACGGCCTCTTTTTGCGAAGGATTCAGATGTTTTGTAATGACTTCAAGATTGTTCACAAGTTGTGCAAGAGTATGTATTTGTTGAGAAAATTCCAATAAAAAGGTAATTTAACGCGTCGAATAAAGGAGGCTTCGTGCCCTACTGCCCGAATATACGAATAGGCATGCTTTTTCAACGCAAGGCTCTGCTATGTGGGCTTCTAATTCTCCTATCGTTGGGGTGCCAGCGGCGTTCGCCAGAGTGGAATCCGGGCGAGCCCTTTAAGACTCAAATTGTTGTGGGAAGTTCTCAAGGTGCTGAGTTCAAAAAAGTAGAGCTCATGGGAGTTCGAGATAAAAGCACACTCGCGGGAGAAATTGTACAATTCTATTTTGCTCCAGGAGTTGAGGACAATCATCTTGTTGGGCAAGGTGCCCTTACGCATTTTGTAGAAGCTGACGGAGTTTATATTCCAGCGGATCAAATCACTCTACAAATGGTCACTATTTATTATCACCTGCAAGAGTTAAAAAAATTGGAGCTGCAGGCGCGTCAGGTGACGACATCGTGGGATACTTGGCCTCGTAAGGTAGCATTGTCCGTTCGAGTAAACAATGCTCCTGACTTACGATACAACAATGCATTCTACAGCGCTCCTACAGACACGATGTTTTTTGTGCCCTATGAAGAAAAAGATTTTCCGATACCCTTAAATCCTGGAATTATCGCGCATGAACATTTCCACAGTTATTTTGCGCATGAGGTTTTGGATCCTCTTTTGGTTGCAAAAAAACTTCCCCCGGATATGAAAGTGACAGAGTTTAATTCGGCTCAGTCTTTAAAAGATATCTACAACCTGTATACGCTAAAAATTATGAATGAAGGCTTAGCCGATGTGTGGGGCTGGATTTACTCACAAGATCCTGATTTTGTCGCGATATCTTTGGCCGAGAAGGTGGGGCAGGCGAGAAACTTGGATAAGAGCACAAAAGGTGATGATCGAATCTCGAGTGCGGGCGAACTCAAAGCAGACTTGAGTTTGGTTATTTCAGAGTGTGGGAGTGAAGCTACAAATTGTTTCTTGAAGTATGCCTACGCTCATGGGACTCAGCTCGCACGAGGTTTGAAGGCTTTTGCGCTTGTTCGAATGCAAGAAACGCACACTTCGGCTCAAGACATGAGAGCGCAGATGGCTGAAAAAGTCTTAGACCTTATTAAAGCTATTCATACTTCCTTTAATTCCGAGGGTACCATCACGCTTGATACTGTTGTGCAGCTTTGGCAGAAACAATTTGATTCTCTTAGTTCTCAAGAGTGCGCCGTTCTTCAACAAACAGCTAGTTCGTCAGGAGTGATCTCATGCGGATCCGACACATCCTCTTCTGCTCATTAATTTTTTGTAGTGTGTGGGCTCAGGCCGAAGTTTATATTTGGCCTGTAATAGTAAAGGCACGAGCTGAAAGAACAGAAAATCAAGACTTAAAGTTAAGGTCAAATCAGTATCCGAGTTTGGGTGCGAGCTATCGTTTTGAAACGTGGCTTGTGAGCTTGGATTACTCACGCTATGAAAACACCTCAGACAATGGCAATGTTTCGATTGAAACTCAATATTCTGATATTGGGATTTGGGGAGACTATCGGCTCTTTACGGGTGATATATGGGATTTTTATGCGACAGCGGGAACGGCTGTTTACCAACAAAAAGTCACAACAACTGTTGGCGTTACTTCGAGGAGCGGTACCTCTCATGATCGAAATTTAATAGGGGCGGGTATCGAGATTTTAATGCGTACGCCGTCCTCCGTGTCGGGATTG
>DAHVKR010000282.1:253-2811 GCA_027320785.1 Bdellovibrionales bacterium | reverse complement strand
GACCGACAGGATGATCCCGATCCCTGTCGAGATAACTTAGATAATTCTTTTGAGTCTTCTCCCCAGGTTTGAGGTTTGATCTGCTGAAAAATTCCAGCTGCCGCCATTGTCAGAGCGGCAAAGCTAGATGCACTGCTAGCAAGACCACAGTCGCTTGGAAAATTATTTCCAGACTGAATCAGAAATTTATCTTGAATACCCCACTTGTCCTTTAGAAATTGAAAATGCTTTAAAAATTTCTCTATACCAGCAGGCTTAAGTTTCATCCCTTGAAGACCTTGCCATTGATCTTCTGTTGTCTGAGGCTTTGTTTCAATCTGCACTTCAGTTCGAAGATTATCTAAGGTCCATGACAATGAAGCATTCGTGGGCTTGTTACCCAAGCCTTCGATCTTTCCCATGTATTTAATGAGAGCTAGATTAGAGGGTGCTGAGGTTTTCAACTTCACTTAATACCTTCAAGCCCTCAGTATTCACCTGACTGGAGTGAATCACATGGGCTGGATTCCAAAAATCAATTGTCTTTTCAAGAAGACTTTTTTGCTCCTTTTGATAAAGAACAAAAATCACATCGGAGCCCATAGCTCCACAACCCTTAGCGGCTACAACACCTGGAATCTCTAAAAAAAGCTCAATTAGCTCTGTGGTACGTTGTGTCTCCAACTGATTTTCAAATAAAAACTGACGCCACTCTTTCATCAGATGAATGAACTCTGCCTCATTCGCATCTTTAAAGGCCTCTGTGATTTTCTGATTGAGATCTTCGACCCACTGCCAACCTAACTCAAATTTTTGAGAAAGATGTTCATGAGTTTTTACCTTATGACCTGTAACAAGAGCCATCCAGTCTAAACTTTGGAAGTTCCATGACAATTTCTCCAAAGATTGAGTGCGAGTGCGAATAGCACAATAACCGCCTGTTGCCTGAGTGAGTAGATCCACACCACTGGGAGTATTTTGAATGCGGGCTACGACCTCTCGGTAAGCACGCCAAAGATCCCAGGGTTTTCGAACTTGAACACTCTCCACTGTTGCTGCAATAAACTCAGCCGTACTTCGCCCCAGGCCCCCGATCCCTTTATAAGGATCTTCAAAGTGGCCACGCAAAAAAGGATTCACAAGACCTGCCGGTGAATCAGGATGAAAAGCGGCCATCGCTTGCAAGTCCGTTCTAAACTCAAAGACAGGATCCACCGCGACAGTTAACGCTGGCAAACCCTTAAGAGCTGCATACTCGCCACTAATAAAAATCTTACCTGGTACTTGAATCATTTTAGTTCATGCCCACTGTGTTTCAAAGACGGAGTGTCAGTTTTCTTGGAATCCCGAATTTCTTTTAGGGCCTCAATCGCATTGGAAAGAAAAATCCGTTTCCTGAGTTGCAAAACTTCTTCTAATTTTTTTTGCAAAAGCGGCATTTCCTTCTCTTCAGCTCCAGCGCCAATACTCAAATTTCGAATATGAAGCTTCATGTGTCCTTCAATAATGCCCACTGTTGTGAGGGCCTTCAGTGCCCCTAAGTTTTGAGCTAAGCCCACAGCGGCACAAACCCGAGACAAATGATTCGCATTTTGAATTTTCATCATCTGCATGGACATTTTTGCTGTTGGGTGAAGAGTCGTCACGCCCCCCACAGTCCCCACAACAAGAGGTGCTTCAAAAACACCCACCAAAGCAGGTCCTTCTTTTCTCCATCGAGTAATAGAGCGATACTGCCCACTTCGAGCGGCATAAGCATGTACACCTGCCTCAACAGCACGCCAGTCATTGCCAGTGGCAATAAGAATAGGATCTATTCCGTTCAAGACACCTTTATTATGAGTGGCTGCTCGATAGGGATCTTGCTCCGCAAATAAAGAAGCCTCTTGAATTTTCGTAGCTAAATCTAAATCAACATTTTCTAAAACAATCGTGGCACGTGTCACCTTCGTATCAACTAAATTCGAAAGAATACACATCGTCACCTGTTCGCCCGTGAATTGCTCAAGTGGTTGTTTCAAGAATTCGCAGACTTGATTCACAATATTGGCTCCCATAGCATCCACAGGATCCATCATCACATGGACAACAGCCATGAAAGACACGTCAGGAGTTGCCTGATCTCCACGATCTACAAACCGGACTTGAATATCTTGAACGCCCCCGCCTCGACGAACTAATCCAAAAGCAACTTCGCGGTTGGCGAGCTCAATCAAATAATTCTTTTGAGAGAGAATTTCTTTTTTAAACTTCTCAGGATCTTGCACATGAGAAAATTGAATCTGCCCGATAATATGATTTCCAACGACTTCCGTACGGATCGTACCTGACTCTCGAATCCACTTGGCTGTCTTGCTCGCTGCCGCTACAATGGAGGTTTCCTCCACTGCCATGGGAATCACATAGTCTTCCCCATCAATACGAAAATTTGTCGCCACTCCCATCGGAAGTTGAAAATAACCAATCACATTTTCAATAAATTTTTCTCCAAGAGAGAGATCTTTCATCCCTCCCTCTTTCAAATACTTCACATCTTCTGATGCGAGGACAGAAGCGTCCTTAAGAGCTTGAAGTCTTTG
>DAHVKR010000282.1:0-243 GCA_027320785.1 Bdellovibrionales bacterium | reverse complement strand
CCTTTAAAAATATCACTTAAGTTTTTTGCCATACTCCCACCTTTCGAGATCGCAAGCTGTCTATCTTTGTGGAACCGGTACAAAAAAGAGCCATTTTGAGTTCAAGTTGTAGTCTTTCAAAAAGCTCATCTAATTTTTCATCACTCTGAAGGGCCGCCTTCAGCCAAGGCTGAGCGAGTCCCACCATTTGCGCCCCTAAACTCAAACATTTAGCGGCATCCAATCCATTTCGAACTCCCCCAC
>DAHVKR010000281.1 GCA_027320785.1 Bdellovibrionales bacterium | reverse complement strand
CGGTAACAATGGCCCTCTTCTCACGTAACAAAGCATTAAGCAAAGAAGATTTGCCCACATTGGGTTTCCCGACAAAGGCGAGCCTTGTGCCTTCGTGAGCTTCAATTTTAACTTCTGGTAAATTCTTATGGAGCCACTCTAAAACTTCGGAAAGTCCACGACGTTGCTCGAAGCTCGCGCCGATAACATCCACACCAAACTCATAGAAATCAGCTTTCGCCATATCTTCTTCATGCTGACGATCAATTTTATTCACAACAAGAAGAAAGGGTTTTCCCACCTGTTTGATTAATTTGATAATATCTCGGTCCTCAGGAACTAAGCCTGAACGACCATCCATGACCGCAATCACCAGATCCACAGATTGAAGAAATTCACTGACCTGTTCACGAATTAACTTTGATATCAAATCTGAACTTTCTGTCACTCCGCCCGTATCAATTAAATCAAAACTTTTTCCCCAAACTTCGACAGGTTCAATTAAAAGATCCCGTGTAACTCCCGGCTGATTCTTCACAACCGCTTTTCGCGAATCCGTCAGGATATTAAAAAGAGTACTCTTGCCCACATTGGGACGTCCCACGATCGCCACTTTCGGGGCCATGATGAGGGTTTGTGCATTTTCATGACTCATGATAGTACCCTAGCTCTTTCATAATTCTTTTATTTTGAAACCAATCTTCTCGCGTTGAAACCTTAAGTCCTAAAAAGATCTTGGTTCCCATGAGTTTTTCAATTTCGACTCGAGCTTCCTGGCCAATTTTTTTCAGGAGCTGGCCCCCTTTTCCAATGACAATTCCTTTATGATTATCCTTCGAAACAATAATCTCGAGCGTGATACGAGGAATGGGGTCAGCATCTTCTTTAAACTCAATGGTTCGAATCGCCATCGAGTAAGGGACTTCATCTTTTAAGTTCAGAAAACATTTTTCACGCACAATTTCGCAAGCTAGATCTCGAAGGCTCTCTGTTGTGTAAAGCTCAGGATCATACAAAGGCGCTGGGCTTTCAGGAATCAGTTTTTTGATTTCAGTAATCAGTTCTTCACGATCTTCTTTTTGAAATTTATCTCGATGCAAACAAGATACGCTGAGAATAGGAACTTTATGATCCTGAAGCATATTTCTTAAAATCAGAGAACGATGTGAAAGCGCCTCTAAATCTATTTTATTAATCACAGCCATCCAAGGTTTCCCAGACTTTGAAACCATGGAGATAATACTCTCGGCCTCTTCAGCTGATTTGAGGTCCAAGGAAAGAACAGCAATCAAAGCATCAGACTCAGCCATCACCTCTTGAGCCTCTTTTGCCAAGAAATCAAAGAGTCCAGGTTTAGCGGTCACCAATCCAGGAGCATCTACAAAAACAATTTGAGAGGCTTCTTCGTTTAAGATTCCATGTACACGACGTCGAGTTGTTTGAGGTCGAGGCGTTACGATAGCTACCTTTTCATCAATTAGAAAATTCATCAGTGTGGATTTCCCTGAATTCGGCAAACCAATTAACCCTACAAACCCTGCTTTAAATCCTGTGGTCATCGTAACATCCCTTCAGATGAGTCGCCCGTTTTATGAAGAGCCATTTCAGCTGCTTTTTGTTCAGCTTTCTTTTTGCTCGGCCCTTCTCCTGATCCCCAAACTTCATCATCCACAACAACGTCTACGATAAAATTTCGAAGATGAGCCGGACCTTGCTCATCTCTTAAAAGATATTGAGGTGTTTTTTTAAGTTCCTTTTGAGCCCATTCTTGAAAACGAGATTTAAAGTCTTTCTCGAACTCCTTGTTTTCCAACTCCTTTATGTCATTGGAAAAAACCTCGCCCAGCCACTGATTCATTGTCGGAAAGCCTTGGTCTAAATAAAGTGCAGCAAGCGTGGCCTCGAATACATCCGAAAGAAGACTGGGCTTCAAAGCGCCTCCCGAACGAGCCTCGGCGGGTCCCAAGCGCATATGATTCTGAAGTCCTAAAAGTTTCGCTTTGGAGCCTAAAACTTCTTCATTCACAAGACTGGCTCTTTTTTTACTTAAAGTGCCTTCTTGGTCTTGCGGGAATTCCTGCATCAACCTTTCAGCCATCCAAAAATCCAACAAAGCATCACCCAAAAACTCAAGTCTCTCACTGTCTCGAGTATTCATTTTAAGTTCTTGAGTGAAACTTCGATGGGTCAAAGCTTCTTCTTTTAAAGAAGCTCTTTTAATCATCGAAAGCGGCGATTTCATAATATATGTCCCTCCAAATAACCATCCTGAGTGGAACCTCCACTCCAAATAAATTTTTCGATTTTGACATTCACTTCTTGGCCTCTCAGCGCTTCCTGATTGGCTAAGTTAAGTCTTACAGGCCAATATTCTCGCGTCAGGGCCTGAGCCCCTTTTGCTGAGTTCTTGAGAATCAAAGCCTTTTGAATTTGCTGAACTTGATACTGTCCACGATCCTGGTATCGCGAGGCACTCAGCTCACGCAAACGAGAGGCTCGCTTCTTTCTTTCGTGATAAGGAACACTCACATCCATCACTTCCGCTCGGGTACCTTTTCTTTCAGAGTAAGGAAACACATGAATTCGCGTCCAAGGAAGATCAGCTAAAGTCATATAGGTTTCTTCAAACTGTTCAAAACTTTCAGTTGGAAAACCTGCAATCACATCCATACCGACAAAAGCATTTTTGACTTTCTTTTCAATAACTATATCAAACTCCTTTAAATTTAACTTATCAAGTTCACGTCTAAAAACTTTGGTGTCAATCCCCAAATCAATAAGGGCTCCCAAAATCATATCTCCACTGGCACCGGAAAAACAGTCAAAATAAAG
>DAHVKR010000280.1 GCA_027320785.1 Bdellovibrionales bacterium | reverse complement strand
GCGAATTTCAGGTCAGGGAACGAGTGTTATTAAAATTGAAGGAGTAGACCAACTTACTCCCGCGGAACACACAACCTGTCCAGACCGAATTGAAGCAGGAACTCTACTTATTGCGGGAGCCATTACCGGCGGAGAGGTATCGGTCACCCAAGTGAGTCCTGATTACTTAGAAGCGTTCATTTCAAAGATGCGTGAGGCGGGGTTTCAAATTGAAACCACCTCCGAGTCTATTACCGTGAAAAAACAAAAGGGCTGGAAGGCCGTTGATGTTACAACAGCTCCTCATCCCCTTTTCCCAACGGACCTACAGGCGCAGTTTATGGCTTTGATGACATTGGCAGAGGGTACCAGTGTGATTACGGAAACTGTTTTTGAAAATCGATTTATGCATGTGACGGAGCTTATGCGGTTGGGGGCGGATATTACTCCTAAAACTCAAGTTGCAGTTGTGCGTGGAGTTCCAAAACATGGGCTCACGGCAGCTCCTGTTATGGCCACAGACCTAAGAGCCAGCGCCTCTCTTGTCTTGGCGGGCCTTGTGGCGAAGGGCGAAACAGTCGTGAATCGTATTTATCACTTAGACCGTGGCTACGAGAGAATGGAAGAAAAGCTCTCTTCTTTAGGGGCTCAAATTCGTCGCGCTGAATAGCCTCAACATATCGTTCGAGCGTTCTAAAATTAAAACTATCAAGAGTAGATAAAAAAAAGCCCAACCTGGAGGGGACCGGTCGGGCTTCAACTTCTTTTTGGGATTAACCAGGGAGGGGGTCCTCAGTAGATCCTAATTAGAAATTTGGTTTCGATTTTCAAAGCAAGGAAATAGGTTTTGAGCTTTGGCTGTTGCTGAGAGGGCTAGAACAATCAAAACATAAACTGCAATAAGCAAACGACCCACACTGCTTTTTTTCATTTTAAAGACAGGTGATGTGCGTACTACTGAAGTTTTCAACATATATTTCCTCTAAGCATTTGCACAGCAAGATGGGTGCCAAAGGTTTAGACACTTCCATTGAAAAATAGAGGGGTTTCAGGTACTTAGAGACATCAAGTGTGGTTCCAAAACGGAATCAGTTGATTCCGAACTGGGACTAAAGAAGGGTTCGTAGAACTAGGCGTAACCAGATCAATAAAAGCTCCGTATAATCAAAGGGATGGCGCGCTCAGATAATCGTTCACAACTCAGCTGGATTATTCGAAATCATAAAGGTCAAATCATGGGCCCTCTGACAACCAAAGAGGTTTTGCGCCAGATAACAGAAGGAAGTCTTCAAGGCGATGAAATGATCTCTTCTTATCCTGAGGGTAAGTGGGTTCCTTTATCTAAAGAGCCTGAGTTTTATGATCAAATTTTAAATGTTCTGGAAAAAAAGGCAGATGAGGCCGGCTATCGAAAACCACCCAATCGTGAAAGAAAAGTTGATTTTGAAGAGACGATTTTCATGCCGGCACCAGCCTCGGCACAGAAAGGTCAGACACAAACAGGAACCTCTCCCGTGCGGCCAACCGCGACTCCTGTTGCCACAGACTCATCTCCTGTAATCGAATTACAAGCAGAGGATCCACAAAAAGAAGCAAATAATAAGAAAAAGAAAATCCTTTTTGGTGGGGCGATTGCCGCAATTGTGATTTTGTTAGCCGTTATTTTACTTCCTCATTCTTCTAAGCATGAAAGAATTCGACTTCTTCGGCCTCAGTTAAACCAGTCGCCGATTAGCGAAAATGAAGTAAAGCAAAAACTCACACGAGCTGTCGCAAGTATTGAAAAAAGTGACATCGAAAATCTATTGCAAGCACAAAATCTACTCGTTTCGATAGTGGAAGGACAAAACCAAAACCTCGAAGCGAGAGGTATGCTCTGCTATGTTTATAAAGAACTATGGCCTTTTAGCTATCAAGATGCTGAAGACCAAAAAACAGTTCAAAGAGTGACACAGACAACTCGGGCCTTAAATCTGACGAGCCCGTATGGACAGTTTTGTGAAACGATACGGTTGCTTGTCGTGGGTCGTTATCGCGAAGCTAAATCTCAACTCGATAGCCTGCTTGAGAGCGGAAGCACATTTTCTCTTTTACCTTTGAGTTATTATATCAAGGGGGAAATTCTGGAGATAGATCAGGATCCGATATCAGCCGCATCTTACTACGAAAAGGCCGGACAAATGTGGGACGCCTGGGCTCGCCCCTTTTTAGCTCTTGCTTATTTAAAGTATAAAAAAGGTGAGTATCAAGAAGCTTATCAGGTTTTAGAGAACATGAAACCACAGCACGCCAAAAATAAAGAGCGATATATTTTACTAGGTCTTGTGGATGCAAAAGGTTTTGGTCGAAAGGAACGAGCTCGAAATACATTAGACGCGGCTCTTAGTCAGCCGGGCCGACTCGACATTAAACTTGAGTCAGATGCGTGGTTGGTGTTGGCCAATCTTTGGCTTGAAAAAAACTCAAAGAGTAAAGCATTAGAGGCGGCTCAGAAGTCATATAATTTAATGCCGCAAAACAAAGCGGCCCACGACTTAGTCGTACGATTGGGTGGTAACGAAGAGCTCGAGGATAAAGATACGCGCAATCAGGAAATGGTCCTATTGGGAGATCAGTATTTTCGCCAAGGGGATTGCTTATCTGCTCAGGCTGAATACAAAGCGGCGTATGAGGCCAATCGCAAAAATGCCGAGGCCGCGATGAAAGCGGGAAAGTGCCTGTGGCAATTGAATCAGGTTTTTGATTCCATTGAGTGGCTAAATAAGGCCATTCGCGCCGATCCGAAGTTGATAGAGGCCTATGTTACGGAAGCAGATTACTTATCTCAAAGATATGAC
>DAHVKR010000027.1 GCA_027320785.1 Bdellovibrionales bacterium | reverse complement strand
TATCATGTCACGCTTTGATATTTTATCGAACAGTGACCCTGACTACGAGAACACTCAAATTGGTCAACAATGGGGCGGAGATGAGTACACGCATGCACGAGCTAATAATGGCGGTATTAACAATACGACTCGCGAAAACCAAATTAAAACCAATCTTGCAGTCAGAGAGCTTTATCTGCGCGTTGATGAAGCCAATGGTTCTTTGATATTAGGCCGTGCGCCTTATGAGTTTGGACTTGGAATCTCTTACAATGCAGGTCGTGGTCCTTTTGATCACTGGTATGACACCATGGACATGGCAGCCTATAAATTCTTTGTTGGAAATTTGAGTTTTACACCGATCATAGCTCGATCTTTTGATGAGGGGCCTTCTGTTGGAAAAATGAATCAGAAGGAGATGCTTGAAGTTATGTATGACAACAAAGATGCTGGCGCAACACTGGGTGTTCTTTTTGAAAGAGGAAGTGCAGATCTGTCAGTTGTCGAGAGTAGTGTCAATGCGGACTGGAGAAATGTTCTCTGTAATGGGGCTGGAACCTGTACCGCAACGGGAAGTTATAAAACTGATAAAACGAGTTTCTTCTTAGCTCGTCAATGGGAAAGTTTTGGTTTTAAAATAGAAGGTGATTTTAGTAAGGCTCAGACAGGTGTGACGGCGGATGGCAATGAAGTTGAAATAAATGGCTACGGCGTTGCTGCTGAATTGAAATACCACAATCCAGAATCTAAGTGGGGATACGGTCTTAACTTCGGAGTCGCATCAGGTGATAACCCGAGCTCAACAAAATATGAAGGCTTTCAGTTTGACCGAAACTATGATGTCGCGATGCTTTTATTCAATCATCGGTTAGGTCAAAAAGACTTTCTCAAAACAAATTTAATTAAAAACAGTTCATTAACTCCTGCTAATTCTTATGATGATGAGGCTATTAGCAATGCCTCCTATGTAAACTTCAAGATTCACCATGACTGGAAAGAGAAATGGAATTTTAATTACTCTTTAACTTATGCTCAATTAATGAACAAACTCACTTCTACAAGTGACATGAGCAAAGATTTGGGTCTAGAGTTAGATGCAGAGGTTGTGTACCTCCCACGTGAAAAAGTTCAGTGGGTTAATCAAGTGGGTATCCTTGCTCCAGGACGAGCTTTTCGAAATGGAACAGGTGTCGATGGAAATTTAGGTACTGGTACAGCCGTTGGATTTGCATCAAAAGCCGCCATCAGCTTTTGAAAACAGTTTGAAGACAGCTTAGAGTTTTGCAGCTAAGGAAGGCTTCTAGAATACATCAAGGATGGTGGTGAGCAGGGCCCGGAGGTTTGTGTGTAACGAGCCTCCGGGTTTTTTATTTTAAAATCTTTTGAATTTGTTCGAGAGAAATACCCTCAACTTGCACGACTTTATTTCGCTGGGCCTCACCTTTTATAATCTGTAAAGATCTTTTTGATATGTTCAGTTGTTTTGAAAGAAATTGAATCAGAGCTTCGTTTGCTTTGCCATCTACGGGAGGAGATTGAATGCGAATCTTAAGAGACCCGTTAAAGGGGCCCACGATTTCAGATTTTGAGGCCCCTGGTTGGATATAAACGGAAAGCCAATGAACTCCATCACCACGATCAGATATCATTTTCAATTAAATCGTTTGAGAACCTTTGCATGGGTGGATTTTGAACTATTTGACTCGATTGTTGAATGAGCTCAAGGTGAGATTGGATAACAGCCTTCACCTGGGCTTCAAATTGAGCTTTTATTTTCTTTAGATTTGTCATTTCTTCGTATGTTCTTCCAATGGAATCGCGAGCATCTCGGGTAATAAACTCAGCTTTTGTTTTGGCTTCGTTCACGATCATCTTTGCTTCGCGTTCAGCATCAATGCGGATTTTTTCTGCCATTTGTCCAGCTGTTGCAATGGTATCTTTTAAGATTTTATCTCGCTCTTTATATTCAAAAAGTTGATACTCTTTTTCTTTCAAAGCTTCTCTTAATTTATTTCGTTCTTGCATGAGCTCTTCAAACTGCGAAGAAATAATATAAAGAAAGTCAGTCACTTCTTGGATGTCATAACCCATCATGCGTTTTGCAAAAAGCTTCTGTGATATTTCAAGTGGTGTTAGGTGCATGGATTCCTCCTTGAATCAGTGACCTCTACTTAATACTAGTCTGGGGGTAGAGATTTGCGCAAGTTTTAATCAATTTGATTGATTCTGATCTGAACTCAATAGCTAGACCTTTGTCGATGTACAATGCTCTATTGTACTATCGAGTTTTCATTTCACGACTAATTTCTTTGTTTCGCAAGTCTGCCTTTTCAAAACTAAGGCGAAGAGCCCTTTCCATTTCAAGCTCTCTCATGGAGCTCAGACCCGCAGCCGTCACGCCTTTCTTGGATGTTACCTTACCTTGCATTTCCTCTAAACTTTGATCGGAGTTTTGTACGGCCATGGCGGCAGCTCCTGTAAAGACTTCTTGAGTCATTCTGCGCGCAACAGCTGTATCAAAGCCATGTTCTTCGAGCCAGTCTTGCCAGTAGATCATAAATTCAAAGACAAAACCTGTTCCAGAACTACAAGCAATCATAAAAGATTCAAACTGATCTTCTGATTCAAGTCGATGGACAGATCCTAAGCAGGCAAACATGTCTTCCATCAAATCTGCTAAGCCTTCATCTTGGTCATCATTCACAAGGCATCCAACAGAACCCTTTTGAATAAGGGCGGGAGTATTGGGCATCAAACGAACGAGGCGACACTGTGGTAGAATTTTTTCGAGTGTTTCAAGTCGAAGCCCTGCGGCCAAGCTTACGACGATTTGTTTTTCATTAAAATTGCGAGCAATGGGTTCGACAGCTGAAATAAGATCTTGAGGTTTCATAGCTAAAATAACGACATCGCATGTTTCGACGAGGTCTTCATTATTTGTACAAACCTGAATATTATAAAGCTCTCGAAGCTTTTGGGGTTTTTGACTTGTTCGAGAACTCACATAGATTCGAGCAGGTGAAACATTTCCTGATTGAATCATGCCTTTAATCATTGCCTGTGCCATATTCCCGGCACCGATAAATCCTACTTTGAGTCGCGTTTGCAAAAAAACCACTACGTGCTCCTTTCACCAAAGACAGATGTTCCTACTCGAATTAATGTAGCTCCCTCTTCAAGAGCCACTTTCCAGTCTGAGCTTGTTCCCATTGAAAGTTGCTGGAGTCCGAGCTGTTTAGCAAGCTTTCTTAATTCTTGAAAATAAGGGCGAGATTTTTCAGGATCCTCTTGAAGGGGGGGCATCGTCATCAAACCCTCAATTTGCAGGGCGGAGAGTTTTTTATATTGATCCCACTGAGAGAGAAGTTTTTCTTTAGTTTGTCCTGATTTTGTTTCCTCGTGAGCTAGATTCAATTGTAGAAGTACGGGGACTTTGAGTCCATCTCGCTCGGCTCGTTTGTTTATTTCCTCGGCTATGTGAAAAGAGTCAACGGAGTGTATCAGGACAAACTTTCCAAGAATTTTATTTATTTTATTTGTTTGGACAGGTCCAATCATATGCCAGCGAATTCCAGGGAGTTGAAGAGCGTTTTGTTTTTCGAGCGCCTCTTGGATATAGTTTTCGCCAAAGTCATATTGTTTTTCTCGATAAGCTTCATGAATTTTACTGAGAGGCTGTTTTTTGGAAACAGCCACGAGAGTAATTGAGTGAGGGTCTCGGCCACATTGCTGGCAGACCTTTTCAAATTCATGGCGAAAATCATTTAGGGGTAGACTCATTTTTTTAAGACCCAACTTTTCTTTTGAAGAAGCTCTGTGAATTTCTCTACGGGCAGTCCCACGACGTTTGTCCAGGAGCCCGCCGTTCGTTTTACGAATTGTCCTCCTGCTCCTTGGATGGCATACCCTCCAGCCTTGTCATAGGGCTCTGAAGTTTTCACATAATCTTGGATCTCTTGGTCTGTTAACTCATTGAATTCAATCAGTGTTGTCTCAACATGAGACACAAAATCACCATTTATAGACTCTTTTATGAACAAGGCTGTTTTAACTTCATGGAAACAGCCGGATAATAACTTAAGGAAGGCCGTCGCTTGACGTTCGTCCTTGGGTTTTCCCAAAGCTTCACCATGGATGACGACTTCGGTGTCGGCAGCCAACACAAGAAAGGGGTCTTTGTGAATGTGTTTATACTCTTCGAAAACGACCTCCGCCTTACGTCTAGATAAGTCGCGGAGTTGCTCATCGATTGTCAGGTTTTCATCAAAAGTTTCCGATATTTGAGAGGGATGGACCAAAAAAGAAAAACCAGCATCTTGAAGGAGTTGGCGTCGGCGAGGGGAAGCTGAGGCAAGCACCAATTGGTACATACATACACTTGAACACAAAGAGGAAGAAATGGGAAGCGCAGAATGGATTTTAATCTTAGGTTTAATCTTTGCAGGTGTTGCTGTGTATTTGTTCATCAGTGCCATTCTGGGTGGGCAGACCGACAAAAAACAATTGAGTTGGGCGAATAATGCAGAACCTGTGCGTTCGAAGAGTGGAATTATTAATCTATCACGCCCCCTTGTTCATCAATTTACACTTCAGCATGCGCTCCGAATTCAAAGTGTAAACTATCGAAAAAGCGTAGCTCGGCGAATCAAAACGGCGGGCCTTGGAAAAGAACTGAATGTGGATGAGTTTATTGGAATGCAAATTCTTTGGGCTCTTTTCTTCCCGGGATTTTGTGCTGTCATGAATTTCGCATTGGAAATGGGTTTCCCTTATATTTTTATTTTTGCAGCGGTCCCCGTGGGATTTTTTATGCCCATCATGCATGCGAATGCCATGAAGAAAATGCGAGAACTGAGCGTTCGGGCTGATATGCCTTTTTACATTGATCTACTGGCTCTTTCTGTCAAAGCGGGTCTGGATCTTTTTCAAGCTATTCAAAAAATAGTGGATAAAGCTCAGGGGACAGAAAGTGTTTTAGCGGAGGAGCTTTCGATTGTATTGAAAGATGTTCAGATCGGTTCTTCAAAAGAACAAGCCTTGAAGGAGCTTGGAGAGAGGCTTGATATGCCCGAGATGACAAGCTTTGTGGCTGTCTTGATTGATGCGGAGTCTACAGGAGCAAGTATATCCCAGGTTTTGAAGGATCAATCGGTTCAGATGCGTTTGGAAAGATTTGTGCGCGCTGAAAAATTAGGAGCTCAAGCTTCGCAGAAAATGCTCATTCCCATGATGCTGTTTATTGTTCCAGCCGTATTTATCATGGTGTTAGGGCCTATGGTCTTGAGCTTTATTTATGGGAAGAAAAATTGATGAAGTTAATGAAGCAGTCAAACTCAGACATTGTATTTGAGAATCTTGTCCTTGCGGACACTTTGATTTCTCGTACGGTGGGGCTTTTGGGTAAAAAAGGATTGGGGCCTAAGGAGGCGCTTTGGATCACTCGGTGCAATGCTATCCATACCTTTTTTATGAAGTTCCCAATTGACTGCGTATTTTTTGATAAACAAGGAAAGATAAAAAAGATTTACCATAATGTTCAGCCCTGGAGATGGGCGGGACCTGTGTGGGGAGCGACGGCTGTTATTGAGATGGCAGCTGGGCAAGCGCGAGATAAAAAATTGAATGAAGGAGATGTTATCGAATGTGGGCCTTAAGAGTGCTCAGTGGAGCCTCAGCTGGGAAAGTCTTTAACCTGAAGAGTGGAAAAAATCTTCTGGGGAGAGCCCCTCATTGTGATATTCAAATCTCCAGCCATGGAATTTCGAAAGAGCATTGTGAGATTAATGTTTACGCAGATAAAATTATTATCACAGATCTGAAGTCTTCGAATGGGACTTATTTAAATGGGGTTCGGATACAAAGCGCGGTCATGAGATTTGGCGATAAAATGGGAGCGCATGATATAGTTTTTGAGATTATTCCCGAGCAGACTCAAAGAGCCTCTGTTCCAGTCCCTATGCATGGACAAGCGGCACCGGCTGTACAATATGCGCAGTCCCCAGATCTCCTTGCTCATCCATCTGATGCTGTAAATCCTCACTTGGCAGAAGCACCTGCTGCAGCCCCAATTCCTCAGTATCGAAATATATTTGAGCAGATGAATGCTCAAGTTCAGGACTTTACTGAAAGAGTTGTACTCCCTGGAATTTATAAGTTACCGCAATGGTTTGAATTCCGATGGGTTATGGGCGGCTTTGTAGTCATTTTTATTTTTTCAGTTACACTGCTTTCTATGATTCCAACTTTTCGAAGTGCTAAAGAAAGTGGAATCGGTGAAAGTCTTAGACGTGCTATGTCTGTTGCAAGACATCTTGCTGAGATTAATCAAAAAGCTGTTTTAGAAGGTCAAATCGGAAATCTCAGTACTCACTCTGCCGAATTGGAAGAGGGAGTTAAAGATGTCTTCATTGTGCAGAAATCAGATGGAATGATTTTGGCTCCCGCCTCGCGTGCAGGTAGAACGGCTACGGAGCCTTTTGTACATAAGGCAAGAGCTGAGGATCGACCTCTTGTGGAGGAAATTGGCTCATCTGAAATCGGCGCCAGTGCCCCCATTGGACAATTTGATCCGGCGACAGGTCTTCCAAGTATAAAGGGTTATGCCATCGTTATTTATGATACAAGCGGACTCTCTTTAGATCAGGGGAGAGCTATTAGCCTTTTTATGCAAATCCTTGTGATTGCATCCGCTTTAGGAGCACTTCTCTTTTTCTTTTTAACAAAACTTGTAGAAAAACCCGTTCGTGAGCTGAATAGTCAACTCGATCATGCGATGAGAGAGAGACGAGATAATATTCAAATACCTTATTTATACCCTGATTTCCAAGCCCTCATCGGGAACGTGAACTCACTTTTAGCTCGGTCTTTGAGTGCTGATCCGCAGGCCGCGACAATGGGATCGGGAACAGGACCAGAGCATCAGCAAGAGGCTATGAACTTTGTCAATATTAGCGGAGTCCCGGCAATTGCTATCGGTGCAGATGACTCTGTTTGGAGTCATAATGATAAGTTTATGGATTTGACGGGTTGGAGTGGTATCGGTCAAAGTTATCATGCAATACCAGATTCAGCTCTTCAGCAAAATTTTGCAGACCTTATTAAGAGATGTCAGGAGGCACCTTATATATCACACTCCGATCATCTCGAGTTTTCAGGACACCCGTGCATCGTACAGGCAACAGCTTTCATGAGTCACGGCCACCCTGAGTTTTATATGATGACGGTCTTGCCTGACGGAGGTGAACTATGAGTTCAGCTCCGGCATTAAAATCAAGATTACCCTATCGTTTAAAGATAATCTCGGGCCCACATCAAAATGAAGTCCATACCTTAGACAAAGATGTCATTAAGCTCGGGCGAGGTGATGATAATACGATTCAGCTTCCGCGTGATGGTCGTATCAGTCGTCATCATGTTGAAATCTACTGGAATGGCTTCGAGTATAGAGTCAAAAATTTATCACAAAAAAACTTTGTGATGGTAAATGAAAAAGTCGTGCAGGATGAGGTTTTAAAACCAGGCTCAAAAGTTCAATTGGGAGAGACTTTAATTGAAATTTTTGAGGATGGTCCTATATTAGTGCCTCAGAATAAAACTTCAGCTCTGCAGCCGACTCCCAAAGTGCCGACGAAGGCTGCCGCCTCCAACTCTCCGTTGCGTGCGGTTCCCAATGCGATGCCAACGCCTCGGCCAGCCTCTCGAGCGAAGCCTGGGGTGAAACCTCGCCCGGCCCGAGGTCCAAATCTCAAATATAAGCAATCCGGCTCAAATTCTCGATTAAGATTTTACCTGATTGTGGGAGTTGTGATTGGGCTTGTGCTTTGGCTAGGAAGCCAGGGGAAAAAGAAGAGTGAGAAGCTAACCTTTAGATCTTCTCAGCAAATTGAATATGATCGCCTTCAAACGGAAGCAAATAAAGAAAAGCTAGAAGAAAGAATTAATGCTCAAAATAACCCATTAATGCGTCAGGTTCAGGAAAACTTAGTTAAAGGGTTTCGTGATTATCAGCAGGGGAACTACATGAGAGCAAAAGAGAATTTTGCCTCAGTTTTAGTGAAGGATCCTGATAACGAATTAGCAAAAAGATACTACAATCTTTCCAGCATTAAGTTTGATGAGCTTCTTCAGTTTTATATTTTACAAGGCTTAAGATACCGCGAGAAGAAGAACTACCGTCTTTGTCGATCAAGCTTTCGTGATGCGCTTGTCATGATTCAGAATAATAAACGTCATCCCAAATATAATGAGATAAAAGACTACTTCGATGAGTGTAATCTGGCGATAGAGGGAAGATTTTAATGACGAAGCTCATTGTTCGACATCGAGGTCAGGTTATTAGTGAAGTGGTGCTCGATCCATTGAAGTCTTGGATTGTGGGTCGAAAAACGGATGCCAATATTGTTTTAGATGGTGATAAGGGAATATCGCGAGAACACTTTCGAATATTTGAAGATAACGGTGTATGGCAATTAGAGGTCCTTTCGAAATTAGGTAATGTAACTTCAAATGGTGAGAGCATTACATCTATCGTGCTCAATCCAGGGTATAAATTTGAGCTATCTACCTATGAATTTGAAGTCGCACTTGTCGAAAGTACTCTTGCGATTACGAACGCTCAGGGACACACGGCAAGTTCTGGTGATGATGTAAGTCTGAGCGATCGGACAGTTGTGCAAACCTCTAATTTAACAGCTTATATTAAAATTATGAATGAAGATGGTGACGTTCAGCAAAAAATTAAGCTGGATGGCGGTGACACTTGGGTGGCAGGCCGCGATGTGAACACCGAAATTCTTATCTCAGATCATCGAGTTAGTCGACGCCAGTTTGAAATTCACAAGTCTGGACTAGGATATGAAATTGTGGACCAGGGTAGTGTGAATGGAACTTTTGTAAATGAAAAAGTTCTAGAGCCTTCAGAACCTGTTATTTTAAAGAGCGGCGACATCATTCGAGTCTTGGATCACACT
Organism: Bdellovibrionales bacterium; assembly: GCA_027320785.1. GTDB lineage: Bacteria > Bdellovibrionota > Bdellovibrionia > Bdellovibrionales > Bdellovibrionaceae. Next base: position 151 of record DAHVKR010000027.1, on the reverse strand, counting down.
CTGATTTTTGAAGTACTAGACCCTCATTTTTTTGACCGTATTGAAAATTTGCCGGCTTTGAATAATTCTCAACCTTCTCAAATGCAAGACCCTCATTATCTTCCAATGGAACATCAACACATGGAAGGACTGTCAGCGGATTCGGAAGAAG
>DAHVKR010000279.1 GCA_027320785.1 Bdellovibrionales bacterium | reverse complement strand
CCCCGAACAAATTCTCGTTAGACACGAAAATAGTCGTGACCAAATTCGTATTTGACACGGAAATGGTCCACCATAAAAAGGCATCTGAATCGCGATATTTAAGATCAAAGCTCTTCTAGTTCAAGCCGCCATCAAAAAACTTAAGACCGGATTCGCGCTCAATTTCTGCAACGCTTGTTTGATATTTCTTCCAATCATTGACGTCATCGTTGCCAGCTTGGGCATTCATCGGAGGACATTTGCGTAGATCACTGATGGGTGAACCATCACGATTTACGTTGGGAAAAATAGCCGCAATAACCGGAGTTTTTGCATCAATATCACGAGCTGTTTGATTCTGATCTAACATAAAGATGAGCTTGAAATTTTTAGACGGGATCGGGATATCTCGTTTAGGGCCAATGGATCCGATGTCTTGATCATAAATAGGTCCTGCGACAACGAAGACCTTTTTGTTTTCACGAGTCACAAGTTCTCGAGTGTAAGTTTCAAGATGAACCCAAATCACACGATTCAGATAAGGGGTCTGAGGTATCATATTGCTCATCATAAAGGTCATTTGATTATCGCTGGAGTTTCGTGTGCGATCAGCAGAGGGAACTTGATGTCCGCGGTCAAAGCAGCTGCCTTTATACTCTTCCGGAGTAACAGCTTGGTATTGGTGATCGTTTTGATTCAAATAGCTTTCGAGTTGAGAGTCTTGCGAGAAGTTTTGCGAGCGGCCAGAGTTTCCAAGACGAGAGGGGTCTAATTCCCAAGCCGCCCAGTTGGGGGCGCGCTTCTCTTTATTATAAGAGATGACGTATTGGTCTCGTGAAATGATAATTTCCGACTCACTGGTTTGGGGGGCAAAGCCCGGCAGATTGAGGTTTTGCTTAAGAGGCTGACCCAAAATCGCCTCGACTTTTGCGGAAGCCGGCGAAAAATAGAGAAAAGCTGAAAAAAGAAAGAGCCAGTAATTTTTATTAAGAGTTCTCATCCTTATGATCCCCCCGAGTTACTCACTTGGTAAAATGGTCCCCGAGTTTTGTGGGAAAAGATAGAGGCTTTTCAAAAATCTTTGTAAAGATCCCGTTAGGATAAGGGCTTCAGACCTATAAATCAGTCCTATTGCTTATCGCTGGAGTTTTTGCTCCCATACATAAGCTGAATGACAAATCGCAGAAAGATCGGGGTGGGCGGGTGACCACCTTAAAAGCTCTCGAGCTCGAGAGGTGTTTGCAACTAAATGTGGCAAATCTCCAGGGCGGCGAGGGGCAGATCGAACTTCGAAGTTTACGCCACTCACTTTTTGCATGGTTTGAATGACTTCGCGAACACTAAAGCCCTGGCCATAACCACAATTCAAAACCTGCCCAGGCAGGCCGTTTTCTAAGGCTTGAAAGGCATGCACGTGAAGTTGTGCGAGGTCTTCCACGTGTATGTAGTCACGAACGCAAGTTCCATCGGGAGTGGAGTAGTTTGTTCCAAAAATTTCGACAAAGGGTCTTTTGCCGCAAGCGGCTTCTGCGCAGACTTTTATTAAATGAGTGGCATCGGGAGTCCGCTGCCCATTTTCTTCTGAGGCGCCGGCCACATTAAAGTAACGAAGGCTCAGTGTGCGAGCTCCGCCAGCAGCTTCGAAATCCTGAAGAATTTTTTCAGCCATTAGTTTACTTTGCCCATAGGGAGTTTGAGGATCTGCGAGGGAAGTCTCATCTAATGACGAGTTGTCGCCTTGATAAACAAAGGCCGTCGAAGAAAAAATAATTTTTGAAACATTCGTAGCCTGACAGGCTTTTCCTAGAGCGATGGTGCCGCTTACATTATGATCATAGTAATCAAGTGGTGCCGAGAGCGACTCTGGAACGCTTAGTTTGCCAGCACAATGAATGACGCCGTCGACTTTATCTTTGTTCAAAATAAAGCGAAGTTGATCTGTATCGCGAACATCGCCGAATAAAAAAGAGCAGCCAGAAGGAAGAGCCTCGCGATATCCTGAAGAGAGGTTATCGTAAATGGAGACCTGGTGACCGTCTTTTAAAAAAACTCGAGCCACATGGGATCCGACATATCCAGCGCCACCTGTAATTAAAATTTTCATGGACTTCTTTTCGGGCAGTTTTCAAAGAGAGTCAACACTCGGCCGTACAATATGAGAGGGATTTCCAATTGACTGTCGCAGTCTTGTCAGACAGCCTTAAAACCTATGACAGCAGATGATTTTATGAAAAGAGCCATCGAGCTTTCTCGAGAGCATATGAACTTAAATCATGGCGGCCCTTTCGGCGCTGTGATTGTAAAAGACGGCAAAATTATTGGAGAGGGTTGGAATCAAGTTTCTTCATCAAATGATCCGACGGCTCATGCCGAGATTTCGGCAATTCGTAAGGCGGCTCAAACAATTAGAAAATTCGATTTGGCGGGTGCAGAGATTTATACCAGTTGCGAACCCTGCTCCATGTGTCTGTCTGCGATATATTGGGCTCGGATTGATAAGATCTATTATGGCAACACCCGAAAGGATGCGGCTCAAATTCAATTTGACGATGACTTTATTTATCAAGAGGTCGCGAAGCCCATCCAAGATAGAAAAATCCCCATGCGCCAGATCATGTACCCAGATGCCTTGAGTGTTTTTAAAGAATGGGAAAAAAAAGCTGATAAAGTCACATACTGAAAACGAGAAGAGCACAATGAAAATGATTAAAAATTTTTTCGCAAAAAAATCCTGGCCGCAAAAAAAAATTAGACTTTTTTTAACAGACATTGATGGAGTTTTAACAGACGGTGGGATGTATTATACAGAGTCTGGGGATGAGTTCAAAAAATTCCAGGTGCAAGATGGTATGGGA
>DAHVKR010000278.1 GCA_027320785.1 Bdellovibrionales bacterium | reverse complement strand
CCTTTGACGTCGAGATTTTGATAGGAGTCGTAGGCTGGGATTTTATCAGTCGCCGGAGCTCGTAGGCCGTAACCTGCAAAAACCACCGGGGCTGAAGCATAGTGGCCTGATTTAGAAAGAGAAAGCGGCTCGAAAGATTCACTGAGCTTTAATGATTCGAGAGACGAGTCTTTCTTCTTTTCTCCATCGAAAGTAAAACTTAAAGAATTTTGAGCACCAAATCGAATTCCACTTACAAAATCAAATTCTTGGAAGAAATCTTTAAAGCCAGGCGCTGGCTCAAGTCCCCATGTTTTAAAGAGGCTTGCGATTTGAGCCGTGTAGATTTTTTCTTGAGCAGATCCGGTAGCTCGACCTTCCATTTCGTCGGAAGCTAAGTACTGGACCAAAGATTTCATATCCGAGGCTTTGATTTCTGGAGAAAGCGAAAGCAGAGAAGGCTTGGCATCCGGAAGACCTAAAGCTTTACGAGCGGCTTCGTCATTCCACTTTGCCACATAAATTTGGCTCTCCCCTTTTTCATTACGATGGGTCCATGTAATTTGAGTTCCATCAGGCGAGAAAGTTGCGAGTCCATCGAATCCTGGATCAAAAGTCACACGAACGGGATCTTTGGTTCCGGCGGCATCCACAATGAAAAGTTCAAAGTTAGAATAGCCATCTACGTTGGAAGCAAAAATGATATAGTCACCAGATGGGTGGAAGAAGGGCGCCCAAGACATTTTCCCCATATGGGTGATTTGCTTTTGTTCGCTCCCATCAATATTCATGGTCCATATTTCAGCATGGCGACCATCTGTTGAAAAACGTCGCCATGTAATCTTTTTGCCATCATGACTGAAGAAAGGTCCGCCATCATAACCTAAAGCCCGAGTCAGACGTCGAACATCGGTGCCATTGGATTTCATGATGTAAATTTCCATTTGAGAGCTGGGATCTTTTTCGAAAAGTTTTTCCTCTTCTGGAGTCAGACCTTTTTCGTATCCGGTTCGATTGGAAGCAAAAGCGATCCATTTGCCATCGGGGCTGTAGCTGCTTTCGGCATCATAACCCTTTGCCTTTGTAAGCCGCTTAATATGATGACCTTTGAGATCTGATTGGAAAATATCGTAAGCTGGGTCAAATCCCCAAGAGTAGCGTTTTTGGACAGGATTTTTTCTTTCGGCTAATTCTTTATCCTGAACCTGTTTCCACTTTGGATCCAAATGAGTGCTGGACCAAATGGCTTTTTTCATCGTGGGATCAATCCATCCACAGGTTGTTTGTCCGTAGCCAGGACTTAGGCGTGTACTCTCGCCTGATTTTAAATTCAAAACATACATTTGGTAAAAGGGATTACCTGGATTTCTTTCGCTTTGGTAAATCATTAAACTACCATCTGCGGAAAAATAACCCTCACCAGAACGTGGTCCCACAAATGTGAGTTGACGTGTTTGGGAAATGTAAGGGTTGGGGCTCTGGGCTTGAGTGGTAGCTGATTGAGCTGAAGTAGAGGAGTCAGTTTTAGGACCGGCTCCTAGAATAAATAAAGAAGCCCCAAAAAGTGAGATTAAAAAAGATGTTTTTTTCATGTCCTCAGATCTAATTCCACCTAGGAATGGGGTCAATGACTTCTCTCTTAAAGCTCTGCATTATAATGAACAATAATAACAGCAGAAGCCTTCTCGACATTTTGATAAAATGAGAGACGTGAAAGGGTCCCTTGAGAAAGGGTCATCCATCCCACGCTGCCAGAATAGGCTGTTTTTTCAGCACTTAAAAGCTGAGATTTTGTTTTTTCTACATTCTCGCGAACCTGAAAAACCACTTGATAACTGGGGTCACGAGCCAAGGGATCTTGCTTCAAGGAAAAACGCACGTCAAAGGGTTTGGGGTGAGGCCCCCCCTTCCCGCAAACTAAATGAAATTCGTTGGATGAAGTTTCGGAATAGGGACAGTCTAAATTGAGATTTCCGTCATTTGAAACGTAGCTAAAAGTAATTCGAGCCGCCCAAGCTTGAGCCGAGAGAGAGCCCATAAAAAAGACGATAAAAAGGAAAAAGCTTCTCATAAAATCTATATCGGTTAGCTTTAGAGGTGTTTTGAAAAAAAGAACATATCTTGTTTTCATCTGGACCCAAATCGAGGAGGCTTTTAAAATCCTCCTATGTTGGATTGTCGTTATGCTTCGAAATGTTCGGGTTGTCCTTGGATTCAGTTCCCCTTCTCAGAACAGAAAGAAAAGAAAATTCAGACCTTTCAGAAGCTTTGGTTGCAATACAAGGATGATGTTGAGCTTCCTGCCCTCACCTATCACTCCTTTGGCCCTGGAGGGTATCGGTCACGCTTGGATTTTATATGGGAAGAAGGGCGACTCGGTCTTTATGAAAAATACGATCCTTCTTTAAAACTGAAAAAAATCATCGACTTGGAAGAGTGTTTGCAACTGGAGCCTGAGCTCCAGTCTTTTCTTCAAGACTTTCGTAAAATAAAATGGCCAGTTCGAAAAGGCTCCATCCGTCTCCGCGTGAGTCCCACGGGTAAACGTGGAGCGTGGCTGGATTTTTCCAATGAGGATATTAAAAATCTTCTTCAACAGGAAAAAGAACTCCTCATGCTTCAGGAATTGGCTTTTGTGGAAATCGGACAAAAGCATAAAAGACTTATTCGTAAAAAAGAAGGGGCTCTGGGTTTGGGAGAGCCTGAGTTTCATTCCTGGTTTCAGACATGGATGGGGGAAAAACCGATACCCCTATATTCGACGGTGGCGAGTTTTACTCAGCCCAGTCATCTTACGAACAAGAAGATCACTCAAACGCTTTCGGCTTGGATTCAACAAATTCAACCTCACAGAT
>DAHVKR010000277.1 GCA_027320785.1 Bdellovibrionales bacterium | reverse complement strand
AATCCCAGGTCGCTCAATTGGGTCCCTCTTCATCCCCTCAGGTGAATTAACCTCAGATGCAACAGAAGCTTGAACTTCTCATCGTTAAAAGATTTTTTTGGAACAAGAAGGCGCTGTCGACTCGTTCCAGTCTTTTTGCTTTGGGTGGGTTGGCATTGGGAGTGGCTGTTTTATATGTTTCTTTAGCTGTCATGTCGGGCTTTGAAAAAACTTTGCAACAGTCTCTGACTGATGTCACAGGGCATTTGACTGTGATTAAGCGAAGTAGCGAGCAAGAGCCCTGGAAAAAATTTGTTCAAAGACTTCGGGATATGGACTCGCGCGTGGTCACTGGAACTCCTTTTATGAAAGTAGAAGGAGTTGTGGCAGCCTCTGGAAAAGTCCAAGGTGTTTTGATTGAAGGACTGGACGACTCTTCCTATCGAAATGTTTTAAGACTGGATTCTCGATTGACAGAGGGAAGTCTCGAGATGACACCAGGAAAAAAAGGTGAGTTTCCTCGAGTTTTAATTGGAAAGATTTTAGCCAGTCGATTGGGAAAAACAGTGGGAGACACAATTCATGTTGTCGTGCCTCGCTTTGGAGATCTCGAGACCTCAGGTTTTCGTCGAACCATGGGGACCTTTCAAATCGCAGGCCTTTTGGACCTGGGTAAATATGAGTGGAATGAGCGTTTGATTGCTGCTGATATTCGAGAAGTTCAAAAGTTGGCGGACATTCACCAACCCTACAGTGGACTTCTTGTTCGCTTGCAAAGTGCTGAACAGGCGGATGATGTTTCCAGCGAACTGGTCGCGAAACTGGGAAGGCTTTATTGGATTAAAGATTGGCGTGCTGATCACGAAAATATTTTTGAAGCCATTCAGCTCGAAAGACGTGTGATCTTTTTTGTGGTGTTTATTTTGGTTATTGTCGCGTCTTTTGCGGTAGCCTCGAATCTTCTGCTTCAGTCTTTGCAGAAAACATCTGATGTGGCGGTTTTAAAATCCATGGGGCTGACCGCTCGTCGTATTCGTCGCATTTTTATTGTACAGGGCCTTTTTATTGGGTTGACCGGTGTGTTTTTAGGAATGGGTTCTGGCTTTATTGTCTCCATACTGCTTAATCTCTACCAAAAAAAGTGGGGACTGATCTCAGCATCTGTGTATAAAATCGACCATATTGATCTGAGTGTGCGGTGGCAGGATCTACTTTGGATTCTATCCACCACATTGTTTATATGTTGGATTGTGAGTTTGATTCCAGCTTGGCGAGCGGGAAGACGGCAGCCAGCAGAGGGGTTACGCTATGAATAGTATCTTATTGCGCGCAAATGGGATTAAAAAGTCCTATACCCGAGAAGGTTCTCCCCTTGAAATTTTAAAGGGCGTTTCCTTGGATATTCATGGTGGGGATGCCATTAGTATTATGGGATCCTCTGGGGCAGGTAAAAGTACTTTGATGCATATCCTCGGGACTTTGGACAAATCGGATGAAGGTGAGCTGGAAGTTGAAGGCGTGAACATTAACGAATTAAATGATCAACAGCTTTCAGAATTTCGATCACAGAAGATGGGCTTTGTTTTTCAGTTTCACCATCTTTTGAATGAGTTCACAGTTTTAGAAAATGTCCTGATGCCTTTTTGGATTTTGAAAGAAGAAACGCAAGGAACATTAACTGAAAAGCAGGCTCGAGATCTTTTGCAAAGAGTGGGCTTGGGAGATCGACTTCATCATTACCCCACACAGCTATCAGGTGGGGAATGTCAGAGAGTGGCCTTAGCGCGGGCTTTGGTGAAAAGACCCAAGCTTCTATTTGCCGATGAGCCAACAGGCAATCTAGACAGTCACAATGGTCAAATTATTCAGCAGCTTCTTTTTGATCTTCAAAAAGAGTCAGGAGCGGCTCTTGTCGTCGTAACTCACGATGAAAACTTGGCGCGAAGGTTTCCGAAAAGACTCAAGTTGCAGGATGGGCATTGGGTACGTTGACGAACCCTGAATTGTTCGATACGATTCCATCGAAAGTGACATAAGTAATTGGAAGGACTTAAAAAAATCGTGTTTCAAGCAACTGGCTCTTCAACACACAAAAGCTTTTTCGCGGTTTTTTTTAGCACACCCGTGCGAAGTCTCTTCTTTTTGGCTATTTTTGGCTTCTTTTTAAGCACTTCGATGGCGCAAGAGGTCAAGGCTCCTTCTTCTTCAGTTCCTCAGCGTGCTCCTGCAAAGTCTAAAGCTTCTAAGAAAAGAATATCTAAGAGAAAAGCACCCGCGAAAAAAAGAAAAGCATCCGTTTCAAACGAGTTGATTCGTGAAATTAGAGTTGAGGGAACAAAGCGACTTGAAAAAGATGTGATTACAAATCGTATCCACTCCGCTGTTGGGCAAAAGTTAGATTCCGAAAAAGTTCGAGAAGATATTCAAACACTTTTTTCTCTGGGTTATTTTTCCGACATTCAAGTAGATGCTCAGGATAGCTCTGATGGAGTTATTCTCATCTACAAGGTCAAAGAAAAACCTGTGCTTTCAGACTTAACGTTTGAAGGTAATAGCGAGCTTAAAACAGAAGAATTGCAGGATGCTCTGGGGCTAAAGGCTTTCGAGATTTTCAATGAATCGAAAATGAAGGATGGGTTGGAAAAAATCCAACAAAAAATTTCGGGGAAATAGGCTAATTGCAGGTACAGGGAACCAGTAATAGGTAAGTACTGCATCACGGGAAAGGTTAGGCGGGTGTAGAATCGAAGGGATTTATGCCCGCCTTAACCGCCTGGTCTTCGGGTATTCTTTCTTGGCAGCAATATACGTTCTCGTAGTATAAATACCAAATAATAGCAATCGGGGGTGAAAAAGTG
>DAHVKR010000276.1 GCA_027320785.1 Bdellovibrionales bacterium | reverse complement strand
AGGTCAAGCCTTTTAATCACTAGGCGGGTGAAGTCTAACATGTTAGATCTCGATTATGGTTGTTTTAAGCTACATTCTTTGGACTCTTAGCTTCGCTTTTAAGCTCAGTTTGATCCGCGGGCTTGAAATGCTGTTCTTTCACCCCTCTGGAATTACCTGGCATGAAGTTCTTCTGACTTTCTATTGGGGATTTCGAATGGATATGATGACCGTGGGTTTTTGGTTCGCCCCTGTCATTGTTTACCTTATCTTTTCTCAGCTTTTCACCGGAAGAGCTATTGCTCAGCCTCTGATCGTTCGATTCTATCTCATTTTTTCGTGGTTTTTTGTGTGCTTTTTGTACCTCAAAGATCTGATCGCCTACCCCCTCACAAAAAATCGAGTGTGGTGGCCCGACTTGGTTCGACATCCTTTTCTGAACCTTAATCAAATCCTGCATCTCGAGTGGTGGTGGAGCGTGATTGTGGTGCTCGCGACGATGGGGCTTTTCTGGGCCGGAATAAAACGCTTTCCACGATTCATTAAGAAGTTTCAGCGCATTCCCATATGGGGATTGATTGTTCTCTTTTTTTGGACAGCCTTGATCAGTCGAGGGACCTTAACACAACAGCATTTGCGAAGAGATGACTGTCAGTTTTCTCAGAACCCCAAAGTGGAGTTCCTCTGCCTCAATCCCTTATTCACCTTCTCGAAGCGTCGGTGAAGAGCTTGAAGTTGAAGTTTAGTGACCGTAGACCAATTCCACTTGTCTGAGGTTATTGGGGCGAAACTCATCATGAATATAATCTCTTTTTCGGTTCACATAGAGATCCCGATCTCGATCTGTGACCTGAGATAAAACCTCTAAACCTTGATTGTAACCCAAAGGAAGGCCCTTGCTCTTTCCCTGATAAAGAGTTTCCTCTTTCTGAAGCTCTTGCTCATAATACTTTGCGATTTTTTCGAGTGTGAAAGTTGTATTGAGGACTCGAATATTCATGTTTTTGGGAAGTTTTGGCTTCGTGAACTTCACATCCATTTGGCGAAGAGTCCAAGCGAGAAGAGATTTAAGACCAATGGGTATAAGGGGTTTAATTTGGTACCCCTCTGACATGCGCTTAAACATCTCAGATAAAACCATATCCTTCATGCGTAGACCTTTGAGTTTATGAAGATTGCGGTATTCTGCAATCAGTTCGAAGCGAGGATCGAGCTCCATATCACCTGGCGCAAAAAAGTGAGAGGCGGTAATACCCATCCTTTTAGCAAGAGAAAGATTTGTATCCATCGTGCTCATGTAAGCAGGGATATCAATATTGTTGTTTTTGAATCCCACATAGGCCACCTGCGTACAGAAAAGTTTTTTGGGATTTCGAGGATTGGATAAGTCCATGGAGAAATTGTAGGGCACATCATGGTTGACGTCGTTATAGGGATAAATGGGGTTCGCATCGAAGGAATTTTTTCGATAATTTTGAATATAATCGTAAACCCACTTGGCGGATCGATGGGCCATTAAGGCATCCTTATAACGGAATAGCTCATTGCGAGCATTGCCATCAGCAAAATAGTCTTTTAAAGGTCGAATCACAGAGCCAATCTCGATGTGAGCCTCGATGACTTTTACCTTTGGATTTTTAAGGGCTTCATCAATCGTGTATTCGTGCCCTCGACCCCCATCTTCAATATAGATAAAGGCTAAATGAGAAAACTGAGACTCCACTCTTCCAATGCGAGCAATGGCAGAGCTGGTGTAAGCATTTCCTCTGGAAATAATAATATCGCCAGATCGAATGGTGACCTGTTTGTATTTGGGGTTGATAACAAGCCAGGGACTTTCGCCCTGCAGGGGCTTCACATTGGGATCATTCGGGAATTTGGCATCTGGATTTCCCGCCTCAAAATATTGAGGGACCCCCGAAAAAGTTTCAGCTAAGTAATCCTCAAACCAGCGAGACATTCGAATTCCATCACGCATACTATTAACACAAGAAACAAGCTCGGGATCATTTTGTGTTGTTTGAGAGGCAAATACTTGAAGCTTATCGTGAAGTTGAACCCGTGTATTCCAAAGATTATTGTAAATCGAGAGCCAATTTTTTTGCGTGTCTTCATAGTCAAAGCGAGAAGGGCTGAGACTCAGAACATCTTTGTAGATATTTTCAATGTAGTTCGAGCAAGTGTGAAGATTGAACTTGTTTTCATTATTGAGGTCATCACGCACATTTTGAACTTCTTGAGATAACTCTAAGGGGCCACTTACAGAACTGGGACGACGGTTCCCACTCTGGCAGGAAACAAAGGTGAGGGCCAGTGCGCTAATGATCCAGTACTTCATGGAAACTCCTTCTTGCTTATTCGAAATATTATCGGAAAAAAGAGGCGAGATCTTGGGTCAAAGGAGCTAAGAAAAGGAAAACTCGCCCAGGGTCCAGGTCTGCGTAGTAGCGTCAAAGTCCAAGGAGGATTTAAGAGGGAGAAGAAGTCTTTTCAAGTATTTTGACTTCTCTCCAAAGCTCTTCTTTTTGTTCGGAAGAGAGTTGCTCAAATTGTAGATTTTTTTGTGCACAAAGCTGATGCATTTTCTCGTAGCGGTTCAAAAATTTTCGATTGGCCGCTCTTAAACTTTGTTCAGGCTCAAAGCCGCAATGACGAGCCAATTGAGCCACAGAAAAGAGAAGATCTCCAATTTCAGCTTCAAGTTGAGCGGAGGGTTGAGGTATCAACTCGGCCTCCACCTCTTTGAGTTCTTCTTGAACTTTTGCGAGGACGTCTTGAACGTGAACCCAATCAAAGCCCGCCTTTTGAGTTTTCACACCGATTTTGTAGGCTCTCTGCAAGGCGGGGATATGTTCCGG
>DAHVKR010000275.1 GCA_027320785.1 Bdellovibrionales bacterium | reverse complement strand
CATGTGATGGTCGAGTGGCGTAAACGCCAAAACAAGCAAGCGGTTAAAGGACAAGAGTTATGATTGATCGATATACGCGCGTCGAGATGGGAAGAGTTTGGGACGAACAAAATCGTTTTTCTATGATGAAAAAAGTGGAAGTTTCTGTGGCAGTCGTTCAGGCTCGCATGCGATTGATTCCACGGGCTGCTGCCGAAAGCATTTCGAAAAAAGCAAAGTTTCAGTTGCAAAGAATTAACGAGATTGAACAAGTAACCAAACATGACACGATGGCTTTTGTCCAAAGCTTGATGGAGTCAGTTGGCGCTGCTCACGGAAAATATGTACATTTCGGCTTAACCTCTTCTGATGTGGTGGATACTTCTTTAAGCTTACAGATTCAGCAAGCAGGCACTTTGATTTGGCAGGATCTTCAGGATCTTAAAAAAGTTATGAAAAAACTTATCCGAGATCATGCTACAACACTTTGTTTGGGAAGAACTCACGGAATGGCAGCTGAGCCGACGACGTTTGGCTATAAGCTAGCGGGATTCTATTCTGAGATTGTTCGTTGTGAAGATCGTTTTTTGCAGGCTATGAAGGCCAATCAAATATGCAAGCTCAGTGGAGCTGTGGGAACTTTTTCCAGCTTACCTTCTGAGTTGGAGAAAAAGGTAGCTCTCGAGCTGGGTTTGCAGCCTGAACCATTTGCGACCCAGGTGATTCCGCGTGATCGGCATGCTCAGTTAATGGCAAGCCTGGCTCTTATTTTAGGAGCTTTAGAAAGGTTGGCCGTGGAGCTACGGCATTTGCAGCGCTCTGAAGTGAACGAAGTTCAAGAGGGGTTTTCTCGAGGGCAAAAAGGCTCATCGGCCATGCCTCATAAGAAAAATCCGATCAGCAGCGAAAATATTACCGGACTTTCAAGATTACTGCGAGGCTATATGCTGAGTAGTTTTGAAAATGTCCCTCTTTGGCACGAGCGAGATATTAGTCACTCCAGTGTGGAGCGCGTGATCTTTCCTGATGCCTTTATTTTAGCAGATTATGCTCTTGTGAGAATGAAAAGTGTTTTGGAAGGTCTCGTCGTCAATCCAAAGCGTATGCTTGAAAATCTCGAAGCTACTCAAGGCCTGGTTTACAGTTCTCATTTACTTTTACGTTTAGTGGAAAAAGGGCTGACGCGAGAAGAAGCTTATTTTCATGTTCAAAGGCTTTCTCATTCTTTAGGGCAGGGCGATCATCTAAAGAAAGCTTTGCAGAAGGACAAGGAAATTAAAAAATGGATGAAGCCACAAGAGATCGAGGATTTATTCCAAGCTAAGCGTTACTTAAGATCCATTAAAGAAAGGCTTAAGGTTTTGCCAGAGCCCCAAGAGAAAGCTCTCCAAATACTGAAGAAACCTAAAGGAAGAAAAAAATGAAACTGATCTACGAAGGTAAAGCAAAAAAAATATTTGAAGATGGTCAGGACTTTCAAGGTCAACCGACTGTGATCATGGAATTTAAAGATAGTCTGACAGCTTTTAATGCACAAAAAAAAGGGAATTTCGCTCAAAAAGGTGAAATCAATCTCCAATTCTCACAAAAAATTTTTCAACTGCTATCTGAGAAAGGTATTTCTCATCATGTGGTTGAGGTGATAGATCCCACTCATGTGCGTGTACTGAAACTGCAAATGCTTCCAGTGGAAGTGGTGGTTCGAAATAAAACCGCAGGTTCTTTAGCTAAGCGTTTAGGCTATGAGGAAGGGGTGCAACTGAAGAAACCTTTGGTGGAGTTTTATTTGAAGAATGATGAGCTCCAGGATCCACTGTTGACTGAAGGGCAGATTGAAACTCTCGAGATTTTAACATCTTCAGAGATGAAACAAGCACAGGAAGTTGCACTTCGTATTAATCAGGTTTTAAAAGATTTTTTTGCTTCTGTTGGTGTAGATCTGATTGATTTTAAGATTGAGTTGGGAAAAGGCCCACAGGGCAAGCTTTATTTGGCGGATGAAATCACGCCAGACTCATGTCGGTTGTGGGATCAGAAAACTCAGGAAAAATTAGATAAGGATGTCTTTCGCCGAGATTTAGGAGATGTCAGCGAAGCCTATAAAAAAATTGCTCGGAAGATAGGAATTCAGATATGAAAACTTGGTATATTCGCGTGTTACCTCGCCCTGAAGTGTTAGATGTTCAAGGTCGAACTGTTTTGCAAATGTTGAAAAATCATAACATGCCTTTTTCGGGCGTAAGGGTCGGAAAGATTATCGAACTCACGGCTGAAAAAGATCTGCAAAACGAAAAAGAAGTTTTAGCTCAAGCTTTGAAATTGGGTCTTTATAATCCTCTGGTCGAAGTGGCGGTGATTGAATGAAAATAGGAGTCGTTCGATTTCCTGGGACGAATTGTGATCGGGATGTCTATCAATGGCTTCAGGATCAGGGCCATGAGCCACAGTGGCTTTGGCATGAGGATTCATTTTCTCCTCATTCAGTTGAAGGGCTTGTGGTTCCGGGTGGTTTTAGTTTTGGGGATTACCTACGTTCAGGGGCGGTGGCCGCTCGAAGCCCGGTGATGAAAAGTGTGCACGAGCTGGCTCAGACGGGAAAACCTATTTTGGGAATTTGCAATGGGTTTCAAATTCTCTGCGAGACGGGTCTTTTGCCAGGAACTCTGATTCCCAATGAGTCGGGACTTTTTATTGATGATTGGGTGGAGCTTGAGAATCCGAGTTCTCACAAAAGCATCCGACTGCCTGTGGCCCATGGAGATGGTCGCTTTTTTATTCATGAAGAAGATCGAAAGAAACTATGGGATCAGAACCAAGTTTGGTGGCAATACAAAAATGAATTAAATGGATCTGTGGACCG
>DAHVKR010000274.1 GCA_027320785.1 Bdellovibrionales bacterium | reverse complement strand
ATAGACTTTGGCTTATTGAATCATAATTTCCGACAACAGAGCCTGCGTCTAATTTCCAAGGACCTCGTAAAGAGAAGAGCTCGTAGTCTGAACTATCCGGAGTCAGGTTGACAGAGGTGCCATTGTTGTCAATAAAACCGCTTTGAGAGGAAACCATGCGCAAAGCCGCGCGAACAGTGTCAAGATCACTTGCGTAGTCAACGTCCCAATAATTAGGTGAATCACTATGACCGACCCAGCCAGTGCCACTTTCAACATAAATCACATAAGGAGTTCCGACGTTTCGATCCACAACGCGTGCGCCGTAAGTCATTAGAGTTCGTGCGACTTTTTGCATATCGGCTTTATGAAGAGCAGCCACATTGAAGTCTGGAGGAAGCATCATCAAAGCTCCTTCTGGAATGCTACCCGTGTTAGCCGAGTAGTCCCAGTCAGCTGATGTAGCAGGGAAAACATAACCGGGGCTTACGCCAGAAAGAGTTTCCTTCGGCATGGACATCGCAAGGACGTGACGGTACTGAGTATCACCATCTTTGTATTCAGATTTTCGAATCACACCACCAGAGGTAGGAACACCAGTAGCACGAGCACCTTGATAGTAGTGTGCCGGATTGCCCCAACCTCGTCCTGCTAAAGGTGAGGTCGTAGCTAGGTAGGCTGTCCATTTTGTCCCATCATTACGAAGAACCCAAAATGAATAAACCATTCCTGTGCTTTCATCCACGATATCCGCATGACCATCAGTTCCTGTAGCAGAAGTTACATTCGCTGGCCAATGTGGAACTGCGAAAGAATTAAGATAACCTCCAATATCAGGGTCAGAGATACCGGCCTGACCCGAGGCCGCGTAAACAGTCATAGGTGGATCAGTTGGCGAAGCTTTAAAAATTCCTGTTGAGTAAGCGCCCTCAGAAATATCGGGATAATAAACATTCTTTTGTATACCAGCACTACTCAATACAGGATTTACAGGTCGCACATTCCAAGGTGAATTGATCGCAAATAATTTTTCGTAAGTTCCAAACCCGCCCGAAGAAAGTGCAGGAGAAGGTGTTGGGCTTGGAGTGGGTGTAGGTGCTGGAGTTGATGTAGAGGGTTCAGATAGTGAAGAGCTTGAGCCACCTGGTAATTCAGAAGCGAGCGTCATTTTGCTAGACGAACAGTTCTGAAAAAGAACAATCATCCCAAATAGAGACACTATCATGAGTGAAAGTTTGCCAATAGTGAAGCGTGAAAAGCCGCTCAGGTTCAAGATTCCTCCTTGTTAAATCAATATAGAATAAAGCAATGGTGATGCCGAGACCTCTGCGACGGCTCAAGTTCTATTCGGCTGCTCAAGGTGTCGACATGACAAGAAAGTCTACGAAAAGAATGAATCTAAAAATGAGGCAAAAATAACGAGTTCTTTAGAATAAGAACTCTATCTATGGATTTGTTTTTTCGTTCGATAGCGCATGTTCAGCATCTCCACTAAGAATGAAAAAGCCATAGCAAAATAGATGTAAGATTTAGGAAAATGCTGTCCTGTTCCCTCTGCTACCAACATCACACCAATTAAAATCAAGAAGGCCAGTGCGAGAATTTTGATAGTGGGATGTCTGTCAACGAACTCACCTATAGAAGCAGCCGAGAACAACATCACAACCATTGAAATCAACATGGCAATGACCATAATGGAAATTTGCTGAGCCATCCCCACAGCTGTGATCACACTATCCAATGAAAAAACGATATCCAGTAGAAGAATTTGAGTCAGAATCGATACAAATTTTCCACGCGTTCCATCTGGCTGCGGAGAATGTTCTTCGGACTCCAATTTTTCATGAATTTCAAAAGTGGCTTTACCGACAAGAAAAAGTCCACCGAGAAGTAAAATCAAATTACGACCGGAAAGCTCAAAATCTGCAATTACTAAAAAAGGAGCTGTTAAGCTCATGACCCAACTAATACTAAAGAGCAGACCGAGTCGTGCAATTAAGGCGAGGGAGATACCCAAATTGCGAGCCTTGCTTTGTTGGTTTTTGGGAAGCTTCGAGACCAGAATGGAAATGAAAATAATGTTATCGATTCCGAGTACAACTTCCATAGCTGTCAGGGTAAAAAGCGAGATCATTCCTGGCAGGGTCAATATTTCGGTCATGTCACCTCTCTTATGCACAGAGAGAATACATTTTTTTCTCCCCTCCATGAACAAAATGAGAAAAGATAGGACATGGCCCAAAGAAAAAAACATACTCGATCCATCCTTATGATCCTTGGACTCTGTATTGCCCTTGCCGGGGTCGTTTATGCGATGCGCTATACGCAAAGTTTCCAATTTCAGCGGGGCTTGGATCTTTTTTTCAATCCGAACTCACCTCAGATGTGGAATTGGTGTCCACCGAATGCTGAAAAAATAGATATTTTGGGGCCTCAGCATTTCGCCCACGAGCTTTCGATGAATGAGATTTGCCAGGTCATCATCGAGCCCGTCCCCGAGGACAGGGCCCAACGAAAGTTGGAGCATCTTTTAAAAGTCAGTTCAGGTCAGGCGAGCAAGATTTTGGAATCAGACGAGGCCTTCGAGGTTTTTCGGGTAGATGGTCTGATTTTCCAATCAGAAAAGCTGAGTAAAGCCCTCCAACAGCCATAAATTCAGAGACTGGGTCTTGACAAGAATCCGAGCAAAACATAATTTGAGCCTTCGCGTTCAGGAGTAGCTCAGTCGGTAGAGCAAGCGGCTGTTAACCGCTGGGTCGGGGGTTCGAGTCCCTCCTCCTGAGCCATTTATTTCGATTCTTCTCTTTTCATGGTGGGTAACCACTAAAAACTTAAAAAGCACAGGCACTTAGGAACCGCAAC
>DAHVKR010000273.1 GCA_027320785.1 Bdellovibrionales bacterium | reverse complement strand
CCCCTTGCGCGAGAATTATCTAGTACGCCGGACTTATCAAGAGTCGAGTTGTTGGGCGGTCGCAAAAGAGCTATTCGCGTGATTGCAAACCCTGAAAAAATGCAAACCTATGGTGTTTCATTGCTAAGTCTTATGCAGGCGCTAAAAAACAACGATGCCTTAGCTCCAGCTGGAAAAAATTGGAGCGATAAAGATGTTGTAGATGTGGAAGTCGGAGGACGGCTTCATTCCAAAGATGATGTGGCCCAATTGGCTATTGGTCAGCGTGCGGGCCGAGTGGTTTTTGTTAAGGATGTAGCTGAAGTTATTGATGGTCCAGAAGAATTAGTTCGAAGCTCACTTTTACTTGAGAAGAATGCTGAGCCTGAAAAAGCCGTTTCTATTGTGTTTGCTAAACGCAAAGGAACGAATGTTGTAACACTTGCTAAAAAGCTTCTTCAACGTGCGGGAACCTTCATGAAAGAAGAGGCCGGCAACAGCGATATTAAAATGACCGTTGTGCGGGACTACGGATCGACGGCATCAGAAAAATCAAATGAGCTTATCGAGCATCTTTTGCTAGCAACTTTTTCTGTATCTGTTCTGATTGCCATATTTATGGGGATTCGAGCCTCCTTAGTTGTGGCGACTGCAATTCCTGTGACATTGGCTCTGACTCTCGCGATTTACTACTTCATGGGATATACTTTAAATCGTGTGACCCTGTTTGCTCTGATTTTCTCGATTGGTATCTTGGTGGATGATGCGATTGTCGTTGTGGAAAATATCGAGCGGCACTTAAAGGAAAATACAAAAGATGGAATTGTAAAAGCGACGATAAAGGCTGTGAATGAAGTGGGTAATCCGACGATCTTAGCAACATTTACAGTTATTGCCGCCATTCTTCCTATGGCCTTTGTTCGTGGGTTGATGGGTCCTTATATGAAGCCCATTCCTGTAGGCGCAAGCTTTGCCATGATCTTGTCACTTTTTGTAGCGTTCATTGTAACTCCATGGGCAGCTGTGAAACTTTTAAAAGCACATCATCATAAAGATGAACCCGAAGGTGGGCATGAAGCGCAAAAACTGGGAAGACTGGATCGGCTTTATAAAAAAGTCATGGAAACTCTTCTGGGAACGAAAAAGTCAGCTTGGAATTTCGGTTTCTTGACAGTGGGCCTTCTTCTTCTTGCAAGCAGTCTCATTTATTTTAAAGCAGTTAAGGTCAAAATGTTACCGTTTGATAATAAGCAGGAGTTTCAGGTTCTGATTGATTATCCAACTGAAACGCCATTGTTGGTCAGTCAAGCATGGTCAAAGGAATTGGCTGAAGAAATTCTGAAGAATAAAGAGGTGGAAGCTGTTCAGATATTTGCTGGAGAAGCCGCACCATACTCTTTTTCGGGAATGGTGAAGCATACCTTCTTAAGAAATCAGGACTACCAAAATGATATGCAAATCGTTTTGACTGAAAAAGGCAAAAGAAGTGAGTCGAGTCACGAGGTTATTGAAAGTCTAAGACCGATTATCAAAAAATTTGGTGAAGAGAAAAAAGCTCTTACAAAGGTTTTGGAGATTCCACCGGGTCCTCCCGTTTTAGCAACGATGATTGCTGAAATCTATGGTCCTGATGAAAAGACACGTGAAAAGGTAACAAAAGAGATTGAAGGAATTTTTGCAAAAGAGCCGAGTGTTGTGGATTTAGATACAACGCTTAGATTAGGACGACCTTGGAAACTTTACGAGTATGATCAGTTGAAGGGTGGACAGTTAGGAACCAATGCGAATGAGCTCATGGCTTTGGGTCACTTGCTTTTCTCTGAAACACCTGTAACCACATTATCGAATGTGAATTCTCCAGAGGAAGTAAACGTGGATCTTTCTGTGGCACAAGTTCAGAGGTCGAGTGACAAGCCATTTGCGGGCCTACGTGTGCCATCATTCGAGACGGGTACAGTCGAGGCGGCTCAAGCGTTAAAGCCACCTAAGTTAATAGATAACAGAACTCTTTACAGGAAAAACCTGAAACCTGTTTCTTATGTTATGAGTGAGCTTTCGGGTGCTGAAGAGGCACCGGTGTACGGTATTTTAAAATTGGCACCTCAAATTAAGTATACACTGCAAACAGCAGATGTTCCATGGAACACAACTTCGCCTGTTGTGAAGTGGGATGGAGAGTGGTTTATCACATATGAAGTATTCCGCGATCTGGGTGCGGCCTTCGCTGTTGTGATGATTCTGATCTACATTCTAGTATTAGGTTGGTTCAAGAGCTTTACGGTGCCACTCATTATTATGGCTCCGATTCCTATTAGCTTAATTGGAATTTTGCCGGGACATGCCCTGCTGGGGTCCTACTTTACGGCAACCTCGATGATTGGATTTATTGCGGGAGCGGGGATTATCGTAAGGAACTCCATTATCCTTGTGGATTTTATCGAGCACCAGTTAGGGTTGGGGATGGATTTGAAGGAAGCTGTTGTGAGCGCAGGGGTTTTACGATTTAGACCCATGCTATTAACGGCAGCGGCGGTTGTCGTTGGAAGCTCTGTTATGTTAGCGGATCCCATTTTCCAAGGATTAGCCGTCAGCTTGATCTTTGGTGAGGTGGCTGCGACGATTCTGAGCCGGTTTGCAGTTCCTGTTCTCTATTATTGGTTTGTTGGAAAATCGAGACTTGGCGCGATTCGTGCCGAAATGAATTCTTAAATGAGGAGTAGACAATGACAATAGAAAATCAAATTAGATTGCTGGACCAGGGCATTAATACACAGATGGTTGTCCAGGGATATGAACCTGATGAATATCTGGTAAACCTTGATAAAATAAAATCGATGGGATTATTAACAGAACATCTTGGAATTGGGTCGATA
>DAHVKR010000272.1 GCA_027320785.1 Bdellovibrionales bacterium | reverse complement strand
CAGGTTCTATAGCAGCCCGAAGCGCATCAATACCTGGGCTTGCAATAGGCCCCGGAGGGAGACCTGCATGCATATAAGTGTTATAAGGATGATCCCATGTTAAATCAGCTTTCTTGATATCAATGATGAGTCGGCCCGACTTAAGAGCTTTTGCATAAATAATAGTCGGATCTGTTTGAAGACGCATTTTTTTCTTCAGTCTATTTTGAAAAACTGAAGAAATAAGTCTTCTTTCTTGGGGCGCCCCTGTTTCTTTTTCTATCAGACTCGCCATTGTCACAACCTGATGCTCATCCCAATTAAATGGATAGGGCTTGGGAAGCGTGGCAAATTTTTCTTTAAATGTTTTGACCATCTCTTCAAGAATTTTTTCAGTTCCCGTATATTTCGTAAACTCATAGGTTTCAGGGTAAAGATAACCCTCCAAACTTGATCTTTCGACGCCCAAAAGCTTTTTCACAAATTTTTTATCAAAGGCCAATTTTAAAACCTGCCCCTTTGGAGCAAAGCCTTTAGCATCTAGAAGATCTGCAATTTCAAAGATTGAGTATCCCTCTGGAATGGTTACAGATCTTTGAATTGACTGACCTGAAGTAATAACAGACATCACCTGAGGCGGCGTCATAGCCGTGTTCAATCGATATTCACCCACTTTAACCTTGGGTATTTGTCGCGTAAATCGCGCATAGACTCGAAAAGCTTCTGCACTCTTAATAACTCCTAACGAGTGCAAGTCATTCGCGATAGAGGGGAATGACTGTCCCAGCTTAACTTCATAGATCACTTCGCGCCCAATTTTATCAGGTCCCTCAAACAGAAATTGCTTTGTAAAAATATAAAAGAGACCCGCTAGAACAGCAACCAGAAGTCCCAATGACATAATGAAAACTAAAAACTTTCTTCTCACCAATTCGACCAATCTAAATTCATACCAGGAAATGCCTTTGTGCCATCAAAGCCCGTTGGGTCCTCCAACGAAGCCACGGGTACACTGCAATATTGAATCGCATAGTGAGCTGAAGGTCGATCATTTCCTGACTTACCCATACCACCGAATGGGAGTTTTGAGCTGGCCCCATTTGTCGTGCGATTAAAATTCAAAAGGCCAACACGAGCTTCCAATAAAGCCTTCTTATAAAGCGCTTCGTTTTTAGAGAACAATGACATAACAAGACCATAGCCTGTGGAGTTTACAATCTTTAAAGCCTCATCATAATCCTTGACCGTATAAATCGCGACATTGGGACCGAAAATTTCACTTTTCTGATAAATCGACTTCGGATCAAATTTATTGACGATGTGAATACTGGGCGTCACATAGTAACCTTTTTGCTTAAGGTCGAGGGACTTCCCGCGCATCAGACTTTCACAGTTCTCACGATTTGCTATTTCTTGGAAACGCACATACTTTTCCACAGCATCGGCATTAATAAGAGGACCCATAAAGTGATTTTCGGACCAATGACCAATACTCAATTTCTTCGCTGCCTGATAGAACTGCTCTGTGAATTTATCTGCTATTTTTTCATGCAGAATAATCCGACTCGTGCATGAGCAACGCTGACCAGAACTCATGTAAGCTCCGACAAGAGTTTCATACAGGGCCTTACTAAAATCGGCATCTTCCCATACGACCGTAGCGTTTTTTCCTCCCATTTCAAGAGCCAAAATTTTCCAGTAGTGGGTCAGAGTTTCCTGTTTAATTTTAAGTCCCACTTCATAAGAGCCTGTAAAAAGAATGCCATCCACCTTTTCGTCTGCAACTATTTTGCGACCGGATTCAGCATCTCCTTGAACCATATTGAAAACACCTGGAGGAAACTGAGCTTTATCAAAAAGCTCAGCGTAAAACTGTCCCACTGCGGGAGTCTGCTCTGATGGTTTATAAACAATGGTGTTTCCCATCAAAAGAGCTGGAACAATATGTCCATTGGGAAGATGGGCTGGAAAATTAAAGGGTCCCAAAACAGCCATCACACCTCGAGGCTTATGGCGAATAACTCCATCTACTTGAGGTGTCGCATTTGGAAAACGCTCTTCTTTCACCAAGTTCAATGAATGACTGATGGTAATATCAATTTTATTCGCTAAATTTTTCGCCTCAGATGCGGCATCCCAAAGTGGCTTCCCTGTATCGCGAGCAATCAGCTCAGCCATTTGAGCTTCATGAGCAACAAATAACTCTCGAAGACGGAGTAAGTATTTCTTTCTTTCCTCCATATCAAGCGACGCCCACGGCAAATAAGCCTCACTGGCGGCTTGAATAGCCTCCTCCACATGAGCATGCAAAACAGGAAAGACCCCGATCATATCTGAAAGATCCCCGGGACTTGTATCTTTTAGCTGTGTCGTCGGGCGCTCGATATATCGAAAGTGTCCTCTGATATAATCACCGCGTACTTTGAAGTCTTTCGTCTTCATACTCACTCCTTCGATCTTTTCTTATCGTAATCAAATGGGGATACATAAACAGTTTCCCCGCTTTCAATACCGAGTATATCTCTTTGCTTGGGGGGTAGAATAATCTCTTCTCCACGAATATCACAAGAGGACAAAACAGCTTTAAACTCTTCACTCGTTGTTGAAACAAGCATTCTCTGCGTAAAAGAAGAATCTTTGCCTTCCACAACTTTTAATTTTTTACCCCATTTTATGGGAAGGATATCCTGAGTGTCGCACCCATAATGAGGTCCTCCATCAAAAGGGTCCACCTCGTCGATATATTCAAAACCAATACTTTCCAATAAATGTTGAGCGGGTTTCGTTGATTCCCCCACTCGCCCGAGTACAACACGAGCTTTTGAGTCTAATAGACAGAGATAGATATCGCCTACCGGAAAAAGACTTTCGATGAATTCTTT
>DAHVKR010000271.1 GCA_027320785.1 Bdellovibrionales bacterium | reverse complement strand
CCTCTTCAAGATCCTCGCCCCAGGTAACCGCTCCATGTCGTCTCAGAACAAGAGCTCGATGTTGAGGCAAATAAGGTTTCAACACATCACCCATTTGTTGAGTTCCAGGGCGGGCATAATCGACGAAAGGAATGTCTCCGCAAGCCAAAATCACTTCTGATAAACAATCACTCGGAATTTTTTTAAGATCTGAGCGCGCAATGGACCAAGCAATGGCCGTCACAGGGTGAGCATGAACCACTGCTCGAGCCTGAGGACAATTTCGATAAATTTCCAAATGCATGAGTCTCTCGGACGAGGGCTGACCCTTCAGAACTTCACCTTTTAAATTTATTTCGGCCATTTGATCCGGCCTCATAAAAGCTTTGGCGATCCCAGAAGGTGTCATCATGATTTTATCGTCGCTAACGCGGAAACTAATATTACCGTCTGCCGCTGCCAGCATATTACGTTGATGAAGTCGCTGACAGATTTCAACTATGTGTTCGGGTGAGGATATTTGCATTTGTTCTTATTACCGTGCATGTTAAGGAAATGGCAAGTTTTCAACCCGAAAAAGGACTGATTTTAATCGCTCTTCCCCAGGAAATGCAGGCTCTGCAACGCTCTCTGAGTTCTTCTCTGAAGAAAAGTTATGAAAATCGGATTCACTTGACGGGCTTAGGGAAAGTTCAGGCCACTTTTCACACCACACATCTGATTCAAAAATTCAAACCTGAATGGATTCTCAATATCGGCACGGCTGGCAGTCGAAAACATGCCCCAGGTCACATGGTGGAAGCAGTTCACTTTGTTCAGCGAGATTCTATTTTTGTTCAATTTGGCCAAAAAAACTTATCTGTCAGTCCTCTTACATCCTTACCCCGGGTCACATGCGGAACTGGTGACTTTATTGAAACGACTGAGCCCCTTGTCGCATGCGATATTTATGATATGGAAGGATATGCTTTGGCCTATGTTTGCGAACAAATGAAAGTGAGATTTCAATCTCTCAAGTATATCAGTGACTCTTCAGATGAAAATGTTTTGAAAGACTGGAAGGCGAGCCTTGAAAAGGCAGGCTCTGCCTGGGCGGCAGAGCTTGAAAAAATTTTATCAACGTAAAAATTATTGAACAGGAACTGTCACAGTCACAATAGCATCATCTTTAACTCCGATGCCCATGTACTTGATGCCTGAGATATTGAATTCAGATAACTTAATTGGAAATTTAGCTGTTAATTGATTACCATTCACTTCGTAAGTTCCCGTAACTTTTTTCTCTACCCCACGAATCTTAATAATCCCCTCACCTTTACCATTTTCACCAATGGCTTTGACAAGGATCGCATCCGGATATTTGCTTGTTTCAAGATGTTCTTGCGTATGCTTATCCCGCAAGCCCATTCCTGTTTTAAGTGTCTTCAAGTTCACAATGATATTTTGCGCTTCAAATTTCGCGCCCATTTTTCTTACGACACCCTTTACATCTGATGTTTTCCCGACAAAACCTCCTGCCGGCGAAAGCCTAATCGCTACATTTGCACTGGATGCCAAGGCAAGTGACGAGAAGACAAGAGACAATAAGGCAATAACAACTGAACTCCTAATAGATTTTTTCATATTTTGATTTCCTTTCGCCACCAGCATATTGAATTTTTATTCTTGAAGCAAATTCTAAGCTTGAAGCTCATATCCTAATTTGAACTCTACCTATGTCTAGCTTTAGTCTCGCCCCTAGAGGGAACCACACAGGCCCGATATAATTAATTTTGATGGATCCTCTTTATCAACTCAGTCAACGACTTCAAACTCCTGACCAAGTCCAAAACTACCTTCACAGTCTTCAATACAATAAGGAACGTACACTTCGCTCAGCCCTCGGAGTTGTACAGCATCAGGCCTCCCATTGCTTGGAAGGCGTTTTCGTTGCGGCCTCAATTTTGGAATATCATGGTTACGAGCCCTACGTTCTCAGCCTCGAAAGCCAGGATCTGATTGATCACTGCCTTTTTGTGTATCAAAAAGAGGGTCTCTGGGGAGCCGTGGGAAAATCTCAGGATCACGGACTTGCAGGACGAGCCCCTATCTATAGAAGCCTGAGGGGATTAGCTTGGAGTTATTTCGATCCCTACATCGATACAAAGGCTCGAATCACGGCTTGGCAAATCGCTCACTTGGATGAAGTCGCCTGTGACTGGAGACGGAGCCCTCGAAATGTGTGGAGGCTTGAAAAGCATCTGCTTGAAATCAAGCATTACCCTTTAAAGTCTTCAGAAAAACGATACCAGAAATACTTAAGGCGCTATATCGCAAAGGGAGATATCCCTATGCAAGAACATTGGCGCTAAGCTTAGTACAAAGTCATAGCAGGACCAAAAACAAATGCAATGGTCAAAGTAATGATGATTGGAATCGATCCATAAAGAAAAAGAGGAAGCATTTCCTTCATAATGGCGCGTTCTTGAGCTTCAGCTTCTCTTCTTTTTTTAATTTGCTCAGCTGTAAGTGTTACTTCTGACATAAGAACCTTCTTTGTATATGATCACAATCAACTTATCGGCTCATCTTAAGCAGAATTAAGGCTCGTTGCAATCGTAATCTGTTTTCGTGGGATAGCGTCCTCGGTTGTTCACTTCGCATTTTTTGAAGAAGAACTCTTGATCCTTCTTTACTTCGCGAATCGGCATACCGTTATCGATAAAATAATCTTGAGAGTCGAGCAAAGCAGGGTTGATCTTCGGCCCTGGGGGTTCCGAAGCACATGACACTAAGAATAAGAGGCTCACCATCCAAAAAACTGACTTCATGCTACTTTTTTAGTTTAGCAAGCTATCAGAGACACTTCATCTCGTCTTGGACCTAGGTCTACAAATCTCTTTGAATTTCT
>DAHVKR010000270.1 GCA_027320785.1 Bdellovibrionales bacterium | reverse complement strand
GACCACCACCAAAAGCTATAAGCAGCATCGTGGATAAGAGTGGTGTCAAATAAGATAGTGAGCCAATAATGCGAGGATCACCCAGCTTTAAAGCTTTGTCCCACAAGAAAAACGCGACACCCATGGGACCGATACCTAATAAAACTAAAAAACGAATATCACTTGAACTTATCGAATAGGATCGTTCTAGAAAATGATGACAAACAATCGATAAAAGACCCGATACCAAACAAAACAAACCAACGGCCCCTGTCGGAAATGGCTTCACTTTTTTTAACAGAAGTGAGTAGCTGGCCCACATAAAAGCAGCCAACGCCGCAAACGAATAACCTAAAAGACCCTCTGAAGACAGTGTGTACTTTCCACCTGTTACAAGTAGAAAGGCTCCTACCAATCCAAGACTAACAGCGATCAGATGTTTTGAGTTGAGAACGAAATGCCTAAGAAAGAGTGGAGATAATACAACAATGAGCAATGGCCAAAGATAATTTATAAGATTCGCTTCTACAGGCGGCGCGTTTCTAAGGGCCATAAACAAGAAAAAATGATAACCAAAAAGTCCATAGATTCCCAACGCCAGAGTTGAAAAAGGCACTTTCCAGTCTCGTAACCAAGGTAGTCCGCAAATACTTCCGATAGTTAAAGAAACTCCAACAAGCAAAAAAGGCGGTACAGCTTGTAACTGAAGACTCAGTAAGGCCAGTGTCGACCAAAGAATAATAGCGAAGATTGCATACAAATAAGCCTTCAATCATTTCCTAACGAAAAAAGTTCAAGACCAGTAGGGTCTAAGTCGAAAACTCTAGGAACGCGTACAATTCAATACTTTTAATCAATGATCAAAATTACTTACAATTTTTCATTTTAATTTTATTGATTTCTTCTTTTGTCGCTAATCTAAAAATATGCTTCATGTTTCTAAAAGTATCATTCCTAAGGCCACTTAATTTAGATACATCATATATATTTTTATTTTCACATTTCACTCGAAAATCATAGTCAAATTTGAAGTATGGAGCTTTTCCTAGAGTTACTTTATAACCAGACTTATGGTTGCCTGTTACTATCTGCACTGACCTCTACACAAGAACAACTACTTTCAAAACAGTGGAAATTTACCTTATTCATATTATATCCTGCCCGTCAATACTCTCAATCGTGTTTATGTGGAGATTAATATCTTCTATTTTGGATTTAGCCTGCGCAAGAAACGGAATTAATATCAAAATTAACAACTTCATGTTTTACTCTCCAATCAGTTCTAAATAGCTCTTTAATATATTCTCTATTACAAGCTTACTGTTCAATTAAAGACAAACTTGTATTGATCAGCTTCAACGCCTCGTCGAGCTCACGTATCATTTTCATATATGCTGCTGTTTTACCTAGAACTTGGACAACAGTCTTTACATCCCATCTTTCTTCAGGCTGATCCAATTCTTGTTCCAGCCAAGACATACATTGTTGGCAGTAGTCATAAACACTTTGTGGATCTTCTGGAATCTCTAAAAGATCGTCTGCAAATCTATATTTAAGATTGAAATCTTTTTTCCGAGGAACTTGAGCCTTGCTTGATTTCATCTCTGATTTTTTAGTTTTCTCATGAGGTCATCATAGGCTTGAGACGCCCCCTCTTGAGCACACCACTCCTTCACTTTCTTCTGATTAAACGGAAATTTTTCAGCCACAAGAACTGCCTGATCCAAACACTCCCGAGCCTTAAAGTGAATATAAGACGCGAGTCGATCACGAATACAATCAGTTGGTGAATACAAGAAAAGAGTTTGCCCACTCACGGTCCTTGAATCTGGTTTTATTTTGATATCGTCACCAATCCCAGCAGGGCCAGCACAGAACTCCACAAAAATTCGACTTTTTGGATGAGCGTAATGCCTACCTACTGATTTTTTAAATCCAATTGATTCCATAACTTGAGGAATCACATTATCTGCATACGTGAGTTGAATGAGGTCCAGATCTCCTGATTGATAGGCTCCTTCTGAGTAAATAGCAACAACCGCACCACCAACTAGAAGAGTTTGAATTCCGTTTTTAGCCAAATGCCATGCTACGAATTCCCAAACTTCCTTTTCAGTTGCCGTTTCCCAACGTGGCACTTTCATGTGATTGGTTTACCTTTTCGGCGCGGACGTCTACGAGTTTCAAAGATTTTTTGCCGCTCAGAAAGAGGAATGGATTCATATGCCATCTCTACGATCTCTTTGAGAGGTTTCGTCAAAGCAGACTTAGGATTAAATGAATACACTCTGGACCTTCCGGCCTCTTTTGATATAAGCACCCCTGCCGATTCAAATCTATTGAGCTGTTGAATAATGGGGTTCAGGGCCACCCCAAAGTCCTGAGCAATCGCAGAAGCATGTGATTCACCATAATGAAAAATATGAAGCAAAACCTTTTCGGCGGTTTTATTACCGAATATTCCCTCTAACATGTTTATATTTTCTACCAGATTTTGGTTTATATCAACCAGTTTTTGGTAATTGGTGGGGAAAATGGGACGAGTTTAGAGCTTATTGCTACGGGTCACATGCTTCCCTACAGGCCGATCAAGAACTGGATTCGAGTAAGATAGTTAAGGCCATGAAAAGTCGTCTTGGTTTAATTAAAAATCAAGTTAGTCTGCTCGCCGAACAAAGAAAGCAAATCGAAAAAATTGTGATCTCCTTGGAAAAAAAATCAGAGCCACTAAAGGTTCAACAAAGGAGAGCTATCATGAATTTTTACGGACATATTTCCATCATCGTAACAGGCCATCAAGGTCTTGAAAAAACAGCGGTTCTTCACCATTCCTGGTGGGAGATGCTGCGTTAATTTAAAGAGCACAGGGCTTAAGAACCCACGCTAGAATGT
>DAHVKR010000026.1 GCA_027320785.1 Bdellovibrionales bacterium | reverse complement strand
AGATCGAAGAATAGAAGATGGGGGAAGAAGTCTCTCTTAATTTTATTCAACCAGTAGACTTCGGCATGGATGCCTATGTTTTTTGGATCAAAAGGATTGTTGGGCCTTGATATAGGTTCAACGAGCATTAAAATTTCAGAAATGAATGTGGGGCGTGGCGGTGCAACTCTCCAATCGTTTGTTATGGCTCCAATGCCTCCTATGACAGTGGGGGCTGGAGAGATTGTAGATCTTTCTAATGTCGGAGCTGTTTTACAAAAAGTGGTTCAAGACCTTAAGTCAAAACGAAAATCTGCAGCAATTGGAATGTGGGGAACCTCTGTGATGGTGAAGAGGATTTCCGTTCCAAGGGTAGATAAAAAGTTGATTGCAGAGCAACTAAAATTTGAGGCCGAACAACACATTCCATTTGATATTAATAACGTAACGCTCAGCTATCACATGCTTCCCTTCTCATCATCGCCGGACACGATGGATTTACTGTTGGTGGCTGCTCAAAATGAAGTTATAAGACAGTATGCTCAAGTCATTGAGTCTGTTGGTTTAAAGTGCCAGACAGTTGATGTGTCAGGATTTGCATTGGCGAATTTATTTGAGACAAATTATGGAAAATTTCCGAATGAAGTTGTAGCTGTTTTTAATGTCGGAGCCCAAATCACCAATTTTGTAGCTCTTCAAAATGGTGAAGTTATTTTTTGTCGCGATATTCCAGTGGGCGGCTCAACCTATAATGCGGAGTTATCAAAAAACTTTGGCTTAAGTTACCAAGAGGCAGAGTCACTTAAGCTGTCTGCGGGCAAAGGGCAAGAAGTCCCAGAGGGAGTTTCTCAGACACTGGCCCAAGTCAGCGACATGATCATTGAGGAGATTAGAAGCTCTATTGATTTTCTAAGCGTTACAAACCAAGGAGTTAAAATCTCACGGGCTTGGTTTACGGGGGGAGGCTCGCTAACTTCGGGGCTTATCGAAAAGATCTCAAATACTTTTGAAATGCAGGGTGATATTCTCAATCCTTTTCGCAAGATTAGTATAAGTCGCAAATTAAATGCTGGATATTTGCAACAGGTGGCTCCTTTTGTATCTATATCTCTCGGACTTGGCCTTCGGCAGTCGGGAGATGTATGATTAAAATTAACCTTCGTCCTGATATTGTCAAAACTGAAGGAGATATCAGTGAAGTAGGCGATGCGTCTGCTGGAAGTGACATTCAAAGAAAAGGGCTAGTTAATATTTTGGTAATTCTTATTATCCCGGCAGCACTGTTTGTCTACGAGTCCCAAGTAAAACCTGAAAAAGAAAATAAGATTCGTACTTTGAATGCTCAAATAGCAGAACTTACTTCTTTTAATAATAAGCAAAGTGCAATTGTGGCAGAAATTTCAAAAATTGAAGCGGATGAAAAAGATGTAGAAAAAAAGATTAATGCGATTGCGAAAATTACTCAAGGAAGACTATCAGAGATCAAGGTTCTTGATTTGTTGCAGTCTATTTTACCTGAGAAAATGTGGCTACAAAATATTGAAATAGAAACAGTGGATGGAAAGGGGACTCAAATCCAAATAGATGGGATGTCACAAACTGAGATGGATGTTTCTATCCTCCTAGATGATTTAACAAGAAATGTATTGTTTAAAGATGTTGAACTAATCGAGTCAAAAATTCAGCCTTATGAAGGGCAGAATTTTTCAATGTTTAGAATTCAAGGTCATTTGGAGAAGTCTAAATGAATAAGTTACTTGTTCGTCTAGCTTTTTTAACAACTAAACAAGTCGGCTTTATCGCCCTTGTTGTCGGTTTTATTTACTGGAATACTGTTTTTGATGATGGCTCCAGTTTAGACCCTCAAATATCCAACCTTCAAGCCCAACTTCAGCAGGAGCAAAGAAAAAAGACAGAGACAGAAGAGGCTCTTAAAAAAAGAGATCATCTTCAGGAAACTTTGGCTAGTCTAACAGCAAAGTATGAGAACCTCAGCCGACTTGTCCCTATAGAGCTCAACTCATCAGATCTTAATAGGCAATTAGATCAACTTGCTCGAACAAGTCGTATCAGCCAACTTTCAAGGCGTCCCAAACCTATTGTTTCAGGTAAAGTTTTAGACGAGTGGCCAGTTGAAATGCAATTTACGGGAAGCTACGGCGATATTGCTCAGTTTGTTTATCAAACTTCTGTGACAGAGAAGGTTATGCTTGTAAAAAAGTTAAAGATAACTTCTCCAAAAGATTATGATGGTCGTCTTAATTTTGATGTTATCGTTGCGGCTGTTAAATTATCAGCCGCACGAGCAACTAATTCAAATCCTCTATCTCCAGCGGGAGCTGTTAAATGAGATGGGGTTTGGTGTCACTTATTTTTGTCAGCAGCCTACTCCTTAGAGCGCAGACCCCGCCAGTGGGGAACTCCTCTGGAGGTGGACAGGTAACGGGTGATGATATTTCTCAAAACTATGAAATATCGCCTCAACTAGATTATATTTATGATCCAACGGGAAAAAAAGATCCATTTAAACCTTACAGAGTTCCTCGTATTCGAGGAAGAAACCAGATCGCGCAACCCGTGGACCCTCTCATTTTACTTGATACGAGTCGACTTAAATTGGTCGCTGTTATGTGGAATACGCCTAAGCCCCGAGCAGTTGTTCAGGATCCAGAGGGCCACAGCTACGTACTTTTTAAAAACATGAGAATTGGACACAATGATGGTGTTGTCGTGGACATACGCGAAGGCGAAGTTGTAATTGTTGAAAAATTTGATGATGGGTTTGGAAATATTATTCGTGAGTCAAAGGTTCTTGATATGGGACCCGCTGATCAAGCGGCAGGAGGCCAAAAATGATAAGCTGGAAAAATGTATTTATACTTCTCTTTATCTTTTTTTCAATGTCAGGCTGTCTGAGCTTACCTGAGAATGCGGGGAGTGATGAGCTTATGCCTGAAACGGCCTCTCAAGATGTTGCTCCTGATAATAGTGGAACAGATGAATTTGCAGACTTTAATGACAATGCCCCCTCAAAGGATAGTCAGGCGCAGACACAAGCTGAAACAGCTCCTGTAGAGTCTGAAGACTCTGCCCAGGTTGCACAGAATGATCAAGCTGCTCAAGGGTCAGATGAGTTTTCTGATTTTGAAAAAAACGAATCACAACCACAGACCAATGCAAAGGATAATACGCAAGGAAATGATGAGTTTGATTTATCTTCATCCGATAATAACACGGATAATAATACCGATAATAGCACAGCAGGTGACGATTTGCTTTTTAACTCGGGAACGGAGGATACTGCGAAAAGTGCTGCGGCTCCTACTGAAAAGAAAGATGTTCAGCCAGAGGCACCACCAGTGCAGCCGGAGCCTCCTTCTGGGAACGTTGCCACTACGAATGTTGACGAGTTGGATCCTTTTTCGAATCCTCCTTCTGCTGAGTCATCCGCTCCAGTCTCTCAGCCTGTCTCAAATATTCAAATTAAGTCCATTCAGTATAAAGCGAATGATTCAGGGGGTGCGATTCTCATACAGGCCAGTGGGCCCATTAGTTATAGGACTCGGAATAACCCCGATACTGACCAGGTTATTGTCGAGATTCCAGGTGCAGAACTTCCGAATCGCCTCAAGCGTCCGTTTAATATGCGAGATATAAAAGGCATTTTTGGGTCGCTAGATCCGTATCAAGAAAAAGGCTCCAATGTTGCACGTTTCGTTGTGCAGCTGAGAAATAATGCATCTGATCCCTTTATCACTTCTGAGGGCAACACATTATTAATTGCGGCCGATAAAAATGATGTTTCGTTACTGAAATCATCATCAAGTTCAGTGATCGTGGCTAAGGGGGATCAATCTTCAAACAACGCAGACAAAATTCTAACGAGTCGTACTCTGCAGGAATTTTTAACAGCAAACTCAAAATTCTATGGAAAGAAAATTTCAATCGAAACAAACTCTATGAATGTTCGAGATGCTCTTCGCTTTGTTGCCGAAGAGGGCGGCGTGAATATGGTTCTGGCTGACAACATTAAAGGTAACGTGAGCTTAAAGCTCCGAGATATTCCTTGGGATCAGGCCTTTGTTGTCATAATGAAAGCCAAGGATTTGGGCTACGTCCGACAAGGAAATGTTTTGCGTGTTGCAACGATGGAAGACTTACAAAAAGAAGAAGAGGCGGCCATCAAGTTGACGACAGATCGGATTAAGGTTGAACCGCTGGCAGTTAAAGTCTTCACAGTCAATTATGCTAAGGTAGAGGACCTCGCAACGAGAATTAAGGATTTTGTATCGGAGCGGGGAAAGGTAGTAGGGGACCCTCGGACGAATACAGTTGTGGTGACAGATGTGAGGCAAAGCTTAGATCGAATATCTCAATTAATTCAAAATCTGGACTCTCAGCCTCCTCAGGTTTTAATTGAAGGACGTATCATCGAAGCTACAGATTCATTTGAACGTCAAATAGGGATCAATTGGGGCTTTACGGGATCGCCCG
This sequence comes from Bdellovibrionales bacterium, assembly GCA_027320785.1. Taxonomy (GTDB): domain Bacteria; phylum Bdellovibrionota; class Bdellovibrionia; order Bdellovibrionales; family Bdellovibrionaceae. The sequence goes on along the minus strand of DAHVKR010000026.1, from coordinate 4,694 downwards.
TAAAAGTTGGAACCTCCAAGCAGGGTGATGTAAACTTAAAACCTTCACTCACCATCAATCCGAACCCTCAAACTTCTGCAATGGCGAATTCTCTAAGTTTCCAAATGGGGACTCTCGATATTTTTGGTCAATTGAGTGCTCAGTTGGCTTTGGCTGAAAATGAAAATAAAATTAAAATTTTAGCCTCACCTCGAATTGTGACTCTCAGTAATGAAAAGGCACAGATAAAAGAAGTGATTAAGCAACCTTATGCCCAAAGAACCATTCAGAATGGTGTGATCACAGAATCTGTACAATTCCAGGATATCAACTTGGGTCTTGAGGTGACACCCCAGATTACATCAGATGCTTCTGTGATTATGAAGATTAATGTTCAAAGGGACTTACTAGGAGAAGCTGTTAATAACGTATCCTCAATCGAGCATCGTGAGGCTGATACGAAGGTCATGGTTAAGAATGGACAAACCTCAGTCATCGGAGGTGTGTATCAAAACGATTCAAATATTCAAAGTAATGGGGTGCCTTGGCTTAAGGATATTCCCGTTCTTGGCACACTTTTCAGATACAAGGATACTAAGACTAGACGAACGGAGCTGATGATTTTTTTAACCCCTCGAATAGTCGCGGCAGGGTCTGATTCATCAGAAAAGGCGAACAGCTCAGCTCAGTAGGAGATTTAGATATGAAAAAGATTGTTGCAGTGCTATCTATGATAATTCTATCTCTTTCTTTGCTTTCTTGTAGTGGGGCTTCAGAAAGTAAGGATGCTAAAAACATTTCCTTAACAGTGAGCTCTACAGTATATGTTTTGCCTTACGATTTGAGTGCAACTACTGATGCAAATGGTTGCTTGACGTCTGATGTATCAGCGCCTCGTGTCCAATTTCACTCATCAATAAAATGGTCAGGCACAGGTGACTTGTCTGTTTTCTCTATTCAACTTTCTTTTTCAGATCCCCGGTTTTCAGCAACTCTCGCGAAAACGGCTGCTCCACCTAATGGACATGATACTGTTTTGGGTACCTATGACGGCGTTGCGGGTAACTACATAGCCTCAGGAGATACAAACACATATTCCACAACTAAGTGCTATTTAAACTTTAGTAGCTTGCCAGCGCCGATAACGGCTGTAACGGGTACGGCTGTATTGGAGGTTCCTGCTACTATTACATTATATGGAAGTGTTAAGGATTCTAGTGGTGAAAGGCCTGTTGTAAAGCAAGTTTCAACCACTGTTGTATATACGGCAGGAAGTGTTATCCCATAAAACTTATCAACCGGTTAAATTACAAGTCATTAATGAGTAGATATTGACGAGAACGATTTGGCCCCTTATCTAGGGGTATGTCACAAACATCCCTTTTTGAAACTGCAGAACAAAATCAGAAGAGCCAGCCTTTGGCAGCTCTTCTGAGGCCACAGAAATTGACTGATATTCTCGGTCAAGAATCGATCTTGGGACCGCAGACAACGCTTTACCGAAACTTACAGAAGGGTTTTATTCCCAATCTTATTCTTTGGGGTCCGCCGGGAAGTGGGAAAACGACATTGGCCCTGGCATTGGCACGTGAGATTAAGTCCCATTTTATTCAGCTTAATGCCGTTGAAGCCGGAGTTAAGGATCTCAAAAGTGCGGGCGAGGAAGGGCGTAATCGTCGACTTCTGCACTCAGAAAGAACAATTGTTTTTATTGATGAGATCCACCGCTTAAATAAGGGGCAGCAAGATGTTCTTCTTCCTCATATAGAAAGTGGAGATTTGATTTTAATTGGAGCTACAACCGAAAACCCTTCTTATGAGTTGAACCGAGCCCTTCTCAGTCGCTCGCAAGTTTTGGTTTTAAAGCCTTTAGATGAGGCAAGTCTACGACATATCTACGACAAGAGTTTGCAGTCATTAGGGGTGCCCTTTTCATTCTTAGAAGAAGAATCTCTTCAGTTTTTATTAAGTCAGGCGGATGGTGATGCTCGACGTTTTCTGAATATGATTGAGATTTTGTTCCATGTTTATCAGGCAGACTCTTCTCCACTCGCCTTATCTCAGGTGCAAGAAACATTAGGGGCTCGAGTTTTAAGTTATGATAAAAATTCTGAGTACCACTACGATTTGATTTCGGCTTTTATTAAAAGTGTACGAGGCAGTGATCCTGATGCAGCTCTTTACTACATGGTTCGCATGCTCAAGGGTGGTGAGGATCCGATCTTTATCTGTCGTCGTCTGATTATCCTAGCCTCTGAAGATATAGGCAATGCAGACCCGCGAGCCTTACAGGTTGCTGTTTCTGCTTTACAGGCTGTAGAGGCCATAGGACTTCCAGAGGGAGAGATTACGCTTTCTCAGACAGTTACTTACTTGGCGAGTTGTCCTAAGTCGAACCGGTCCTATAGGGCCCTTCATAAGGCCCAGGAATTCGTCGAGAGGACAGGGAATTTACCAGTTCCCTTGAGCCTCAGATCTTCGAAAACAGCCCTCTCCAAAGGGCTTGGGTATGGGAGAGGGTATCTTTATCCACATGATTATCCCAAGTCATGGACCGAGCAAAATTACTGGCCCGAGACGGTTGAGCCAGAGAAATTTTACGAACCCTCACAAAATGGATTTGAAAAACAAATTCGTGAGTTTCAAAAATGGCAGCAAGAAAAATAAAGGCTTCTCAGTATAGCCATATTGCAAGAGTTCGTCGCTTCAGATTAAATCAAATGAATTGTCATTTTTAGATAACTTTGTATCCAACCAGGCAAACACAAGGGTGGTCTCCTTGGGCTGTATGTGTGTGGCGAGTATTCGCGGGAATTTCAACTCGGTCGCCTGCCCGAAGAAGGAACTGGTTTCCAGCGATATTGAAAAGCATTTCTCCCTCGATCAGGGTTCGCACTTCACAAAAAGGATGGCGATGCTCAACGACCTGTTGTTGAGGTTGATAGGTTTCCTCAAATGCTTCTAGGCCCTCAGTTGCGTACTGACGACTAATCTGAATTTTATTTGGAGTAAGGGGGGCTTCCCAGCGTTGAACAATCATCGAGCCATGGTGGCATTGTTTTGGGCGGATTTCAACAGAAGATGCTTTGTCTCAAGATGGTATCAAACCTGCTTTAGGTCTGAAAAAGAGTTAGACATTTATGGCGGGTATCACAACAAAGGTGTTTTTCTATGAGACGTTTTTTAAAAAAGAACCTCGCCTCTGGTTTAAAAATATAAAATATCGTTAAGTCGCTTGAGACACAGGACGATGAAGAAATCAGTTGAAATGGAGGCATTGTTTGAGCCAGCAGAGGCCACCCACGAATGAGCTGAATAATATATTGGATTTTGTTGAACGGACGACGGGATTGAAGGCCGCCTTCCAGGAAGATGGAGTCGTTGAAATCAAGCAAAGCCTTGATGGTAAATCATTCTACTTTGAGGCTGGGCATGTCAGTGAAGTCTTAAACAGGATGGACTCTGATGGAAGACCTTTCATTCAGATCAATTTCAAAAATGCACACAAGGTTTTATTGACAGATAACCTTGTGGGTTTCAAGCCGAGTGAAACATGGGGACTCGATATGTCCCGTATTCCTAAAGTAGTCACGACTCCTGATTTGATGAGTGTTTTAGATGCTATCGAGGATAGTCTGGGGTCTGATCAGGCTGAGAGCGAAGTCGAAATTCTCAAAAAAGTTTACTATTCAATTTTGACAGGTGCTGAAAAGATTGGTTTTGAGCTACCTTTTGAGCGCCGATGTCTTGAAAGACTCATGGCGACAAAAATTAGAGCTTCAGCATAAATTTAAATAAAATCAGCATCTTATATTAAAATAAAGGCCCTTTTTCGGGCCTTTATTTTTGTCTAAAAAAACATTGACCAGCCGTGAAAATTTTGAGAGAAACGACCTTCGCAATTTTGGGGGCATAGCTCAGCTGGGAGAGCATCTGATTTGCATTCAGAAGGTCGCAGGTTCGATCCCTGTTGCCTCCACCAAAGCTTCGATTGGAAAGTTCTTACGGGTTTAAGTGAAATTCTTATCTTGTAAGGCTTTCCGGTTAAAAAAAGCATAATTTTGCAGCAATAATACGAAAAATATTTTGCTAAAAAAGTGTTTTTTTGTGTTGACGGTGCTTGTTTCTTGAAATAGAAGATATGACCTCGACGAAATTTGCTCTTTGAAAACTGAATAGCTAGATTATATAAGTTTTTTGGGCTTCTGTACCAAACGAAATACCAGCAGTTAAATGTTGGTCTATAAGTTTGGACAAAAGATTTCTTCAGATGAATAATCTGGAGTTTTAGTTAAGAAGAATAAAAACAAAAGCTTTGCTTTTGTTCATGATTCACAGAATTTAACTGGAGAGTTTGATTCTGGCTCAGAGCAAACGCTGGCGGCGTGCCTAATACATGCAAGTCGAACGGGGAAAGTAGCAATACGAGTACTAGTGGCGCACGGGTGAGGAACACGTGGGTAATCTGCCTTCGAGCGGGGGATAACTAGTCGAAAGATTAGCTAATACCGCATAAGACCACAGGATCTGCGGATCTAGGGGTCAAAGCAGCAATGCACTTGAAGATGAGCCCGCGTAAGATTAGCTAGTTGGTGGGGTAATGGCCTACCAAGGCAGTGATCTTTAGCTGGTCTGAGAGGATGATCAGCCACACTGGAACTGAGACACGGTCCAGACTCCTACGGGAGGCAGCAGTAGGGAATATTGCGCAATGG
>DAHVKR010000269.1 GCA_027320785.1 Bdellovibrionales bacterium | reverse complement strand
ATAATATGGTGAAAACGAAAAGATCGGGGGCGGCTCAACTCGATATCGATCGAAAGTGGGACGAAAAGAAAAAAGTTGAAAGAGTCACTGTGAAGGGTTCCATAGGGGCTAATCAGTCAGAGGCCGTTCGCTTTGTAAATGTGACTCAACCTGACTTGTGGGCCGGAGCTAACTTAAAATCCTTTTTAAGCCAAAGAGGTATTCAGGTTTCGGGAGAAGTTAAAAACTGTAAAGCTTCAGCCACGATGCCTGTTTTGGCTGAAGTGGAAGGTAAGCCTGTTGGAAATATACTTTCAGATATGAATAAGTTCTCGAACAATTTTGTAGCTGAAATGCTGACAAAAGATATGGCGGCTACAACAGAGAAGCCGGCGACTCTTAAAGGCGGAGTTGAGAAAATTCAGAAGCATCTGAAGGGCCTTGGTTTTGATTTGAAAAAGGATTTTGTTATTATAAATCCTTCTGGTCTCACTCGAAAAAACAGAGTCACAGTGAAGGCTATGTGGAAACTTCTTTTAATAAGAGAAAAAGACTTTACCACAATGCCAGAGTTTATGAGATCACTTCCAATCGCGGGAGTCGATGGGACTTTGAAGAAAAGAATGAAGGATGATCTGACGTATCGTCATGTGCGTGCTAAAACGGGTCTTTTAACGGGTGTTGTGGCTTTGGCGGGTTATGCGACAGATACGAAGGGTATGCCCCTGCCATTTGCCTTTATCTACAACGGACCCGGCGATAGAGCTCGAGTCCGTTCTATTATGGATGATATTTTTGAAAGATACTATTCGCAAAGATAGCGAATAAACATACGCTTAATCTCAGCAACAAGCTTTTCATCTTCAATAAAATTAGGGTTGTCGACTACAACTTGTTCCATAAGACCAATAAAAGCATGAATGGTCAGTTGTGCCATCACGCGCGGGTCGCGTCCGTCTTTAGGAATGATAAAGCGAGCTAGTGTATCAATATAAATATCAATCACTTTTTTGAATTCGCCTTGATCGACTAGATACTGATAAATACCTTGGATCTTTTGGCGGATAGCTCTTTGTGTTGAGTATATTTCGATAGCGAGATCCATCAAGAACTGAACTTGCCGGTCAGCCGGTAGAGTGTTGATCGAGCTTATCTTTTCTTGGAAGAAAAGAAGATCCTTACGAATCATATCGTGAATGAGGGCTGATACGACAGACTCTTTATTTCCAAAAAATTGATAGAGAGAACCGATACTGACACCAGCCTCTTTTGCGATCTTATCCGTCGTAACTCCGTAAAAACCCTCTCGCACCATTATGCGCTCACAGGCCTCCAAGATTGTGGCGACTGTCTGTCGCGATCTTTCCTGTGTAGGAGCTTTCATTTGAAGCTTCGTTTTCATTTTTTTCGTTTTACTTTGTTCTGCGGTCATGGTCACACCCAACATATTTGTGCTCATGTTATCTCCTCTTTCTTAAAATGAACTTAAGTCTCATGTCTCCAATCAAGTTCCATATTAAGAGATTGACAACTATTACGAGAGACAATCTCTATTATGCACTCAATGCATCTTGAAGTACAGTCTCAAATAAGTTGTTCGGAGGCTTCTATTAAGCACGTTTAATAATCCCGACAAGCTTGTCTGAATCTTTCTTTGTAATGCATTTGCTCAAATGAATTTGCAATCACCGAGCAATTTTTAAAGCTAAACTGAGACTCCAGTTGACTGTAGCAATCCAGACGCATGCTATCCCTGTCCCACATTGTGTACAGTTTTTTTGCAACACGTAGGCAGCTGCGTGTATTCCAGTCGCGAGACCGTGAGTAGTAACAGTCTTTGTAAGCCTCGTCTGCATTTAGAAGATACTCCATTTTTCCAGCCTCGCTGAGGCAGCGGGATAAGGAAACTTGAGTGTATTTTCCTAAGCAGACGGATCGAGCGTTGTCGCGATCGGGAGGCGAGTTTTTGTGAAGAGCCTGCTTCAGGCAGTGACCCATTAATTTTTCTGCGGTTGGAGCGGGGGCGCTCCAGCTAACAGAAGACACAAAAAGTATGATCCACAACAGCGTACAATCCGGTTTCATCAATTGAGATCATATTCACTCTTTGTGCCAGCTCAAGTGACAAGAAATTACTCATTTTTTTGAACTTTTAACACAATAGGGCTGACAATATTTTAGACAGATGCCGCTATCGATTGCCAATCAGGCTCACAGCTCGGTGAGGATTATCAGCTAAATCAATCATATAAAGCATAGGCTCCTTATTTTTTTCAACTACGGAGTCGATGATTTCGTCTCCAGGGTAGAAGCCAGCTCCCCCCCAGCTTTGGCGGGGATCGAGCTCAAAAGTAAAGGCAAAGATTCCATGCTCCCCATAAGCCCAATCACAGGTATCGCCGCTGGCAATATAGAGGTCGGAAGCTTGTTCGGGGGTATAGCCTGTCCACTGAGCCATTTTCTGAGCCATGGTCGTAAAGGTTTGGTAGTCGAGAGCATTCCCGACAGCATTGTTGGAATATCCCCAAGGGTAAAGGATAAGGGAAGAGTAGGTGTGGTAAGAGAGAAGGACTTTGGCTTCAGGTAATGATTCCACATATTTTTTAATAGCTTGAGTTTCAGGCTCACTAAAGGGTTGGGGGCCTTTGAAGGTTTCAGAATTAGGGTTTGAGCTAGATCCGCCAGTTCCCCATTCATATCCATAGTTGCGATTCAGGTCGACACCATAGGTGCCATTGCTGTTTTGAACTCTATTTTTTCGCCACATATGGTAAGTCGATCCCGAGATGTCGAATTCAAGGCCATCAGGATTGACGGCAGGTAAGAAGTGGATTTCGCGTGTATTCACAAGATTTACAATGCGGGGGTTCCCTTTTCCGTACTCAGAAAGAAGCAAGAT
>DAHVKR010000268.1 GCA_027320785.1 Bdellovibrionales bacterium | reverse complement strand
TGAACTGATCTCCTACTGCCAAAAAAAGTGTGATGATATCCGTATTAATTCTTTCAGGATAAATCCTTAGAATACTCAATAGATCTTCTGCTTTATGAGCAAAATGAGATAGATCTTCAAAGCCAACGGCCGCAGCTCCTCCTTTAATGGAATGAGCCACTCGAAAAATTCTTCCAATATGTTCTTGAGGCTCTTGGCTTGACTCAAGAGCCAACATGGATTCTTCGTACTGCTCCATCATGAAAAGAGCTTCATTTAAAAAATCACGCTTTAGTTCTTCTAAAAAATCATCATCACTCATGACTATCCTTTGAGGCCTTCTCTGACCTCATTCCTTCAATGGATTAGGCTACTTTGCTCATTTCAGACATAGATTGCGTGAACTCATCACCAGAAAAGGCCAAATCCACATCGAGCAATATAATGACTCGATCTTCTTGTTTTCCTAATGCTGACAAGAATCTCATTTCAGATTTTTCCCCCATTTGAGGAGGAATTTCGATTTGTTCATCTTTTAAATCGATAACCTCTCGAACAGCATCCACAACAACACCGACATGCCCAATATCAGATTCAATAATGATAATGCAGGTCTCGCGATTATAATCCATCTTCTCGAAACCTAACTTTTGTCGCAAATTCACAACTGGAATAATTTTTCCGCGTAAATTCACCACTCCTTCAACAAATGGAGGTGTTTTAGGAACTGGTGTAATTTCCATCATTTGATTAATTTCGCAGACCTTACTAATCGGAACACCATAGTACTCATCTCGCAGCATAAACGTAAGATAACGACCGCCGTCAGCTTTTGACATAAAGACCCCTTTTTGTTCAGTGGCTTTATCGGCTAGCGACGCATTTTTATTTATAACAAGTTTTCAAAGAAGGCGACTCAAGGTGAGACGCCCCCTCTTTTTTAGAATTGAACGGCTAGGTCTAGAAGAAACTTATTGCGAGTTTTTTTGGATTCACCCTGAGCAATTTGAATTTGCCCATTATAATAGCTAGCTGTGAAAGTCACACTGTCTTCAAGAGCATAAGAAACCAATGCATTTAGACTTCGTCCATCAGCTCCGCCTCCAAATGAATCAGTATCTGTTAAGGCTCCTAACGTCGAGTCCATTTGTATTTCCCGATTATCTATCGAGACCATCCAGTCTCCACGCTTCTTAATATGATTCAGAACAATTCCATAAATAGAGGCCTTGTTATTTTTAGAGACTCTATTGTTTTGAGCCCACTCCGCATAAAATGACATGGGAAGGTAGAACTCACCTACATGGTACTCAAGACCCAGAGATGTTACGTCATAATTTTTTATAAAGTTAGTTCCATCATTTGAATTTCCCTGGAACTGACTTCCCACCAAGGAGGTATTTCCTTTAATTCCTTTAAACAAATGTTCCGACACTGTAAAAAGAATAAAGCTTGAGCTCCAATCATGCTGAATCGCGAGCTCGAGAGAGTCCAAAAAAGCATCCTTAGATGTATTGGATCCTTTTGATTCGTGCAGAATAGAATGTGCTGCGATTACGTGGTATAAAAGTGGGCCTTTTTGAAGAGCATATTGGGCAGACAAACCGTCGAAATTAAGATCTGAGTCGAATAGTAAACTATTATTTGCAACCAAAACATACGGATTTACCGTACGGCCCATACGAGCTAACAATCCATCATTAGGTTTGTACTGGGCATAGGCTCTATCCAACTTAAAATCGTAATTCTGAGTATTTGTTGAGGTTGAGTCACCTAGGGTCTGATTGGTAGAGGTCCCACCGGAGCCTGTCGCCAATCGAACCTCTGTGGATATTTGATCATTCACATGAGACAAAAAGCTCAGTCGAGCGCGAAGGCGAAGCTGATCATAGTTATCATGACCGCTCACACCTTCTGCCTCGATAGATTCTTGACGAATCCGGAGGTCTCCTTTGATCCGAGTTTTGATTTCGGATTGAGCTTGAGCAAATGTGGATTGTGAAACCAATAAAATAGCGAATAAACTAATTAATTTTTCCATATATTAAAACCTGCATCTGATCAGGTTTTAAATATTTGTGCAATGTTTTATTAATGTCGTTAAGTGTATAGGAATCAATGTTGTCATTAAAGTGAATCAGATAATCGACTCCCACTCCATAATAATCCAGTGCAATAAGGTTATACGCCAGCCTATCCGCTGTTTCCAAGGCTCGAGGCAGCTGAGCTTTGACTAAATTTTTAGCGGCCGACAACTCTTCCTTTGTTGCTCCCTCTTTTAAGTATTGATGTAAAACATTGAAAGTTTCATCCACTGTTTTTTGAGCTGTTGGGTTCTTAGAAAAAGTTGAAACAACCCAGGATCCCGCATCCTTCTTCGTATCTAAAAATGAGTAGATGGAATACGTTAAGCCTAGATCATCTCTGACCTTTTGATTGAGCCGACTCCCAAAAGATCCCCCTAACACTTCATTCACAAGACGTAACTTAAGATAATCGGAATTATCACGCGAGATCCCCTCTTGGATAAATCGAATTTCGGTTTGAGCCTCATGGGGGCTTTGCAGTTTAATAACTGAACCCTTCTCAGGTGGTTGAAACTTAAAAGTGGCCTGAGAGTACTTTGCAATCGGCTTCCAAGCTGAAAATTCTTTTTTAATCTGCCCTTTCAGCTCAGGCGTTAAGCGCCCCGTAACTGCTAACCGAGCCTTATTGGGAACGTAGTGAGTCTCATAAAACTGAACTATTTCTTGGCGATTTATTTTACTCAAACTCTCTTCAGTCCCCAATGGATCACGTCCATAGGGCGAATTTTGATAAAAGTTTTTTTTCATAATCAAGTCCGCCATAGTGCCCGAGCTATCCTGGCGCCCTTTCAAACGAACCAATGCCTGCTGACGTGCT
>DAHVKR010000267.1 GCA_027320785.1 Bdellovibrionales bacterium | reverse complement strand
GCTTGTACATCGCCAAAAGCTTATTCTGGGTTAGGTGCAGGTTCTCATACTTTCCGCGTGATGGGCACTGATGGTAATGGACAATCCAGTGCTGCCGTTTCCTATATGTGGAATGTAGACAATGTGGCACCTAATGCTCCTAGCATTTCAGCAAACGTTAAATCCGTCACAAATGCAACTGCTGCTAGTTTCTCTTTTTCTGCTGTTGATGCTGGAAGTGGAATTGCTGGATATCAATGTTCTTTATATGGTGCTTCTTATGCAAACTGCACAAGCCCTAAGGCTTACTCGGCACTCGCAAGCGGAAATCACACCTTTAAAGTGAAAGCCTCCGATAATGCAGGAAATACTTCCTCAGAAAGTAGTTTTTCCTGGAGTATCGACTTAGTAGGGCCTTCTCTGGCCTTCACCCAAACACCTAGTTCTTCAACTTCTACATCTGCCGCATTCGCCTTTACGGCCAGCGACTCGGGAGCCGGTCTAAACTCGATTCAATGTTCTTTGGATAATGCAGCATTTGCCAACTGTACAAGTCCTGTGAATTTATCAGGCCTATCTGTAGCTGCCCATAATTTTCGCGTGCAAGCCTCAGACAAAGTTGGAAACTCCTCTATGATCTCTCATGATTGGACTATCAGCTCAGCCAGCTCCGGCGGAGGAAGTGGTGGCGGCGGAAGCACTGTTCCTTCAGGTGGAACGGAGTCTTCTCAAACACTCTCTATGCTTCACCCGACAATTAACAATATCTCAGTTGAGTGGGCACCTGAACAAATGACTCAAGACACGGCACAACTTTATTACCGCCCACAAAATACTTCTACATGGTACGAAGCTATGCCCATGCGCTTAGTAAAAGCAGGCGGTACAAATGATGGAGCGGCACCTTCGAACAACTGTAAAACATATCAGTTCTGCTGGAGTGGTCGTTACTCAGGAAGTATCTTCAATGTACAAGCCAATACAACCTATGAAATTATGGCGCAAATTCTCGATTCATCAGGAAAAGTTGTTTATTATAAGAATGGAACTGTCAAAACAAGAGCTGTTCCTGTCGCCATGGCTAATGCTCCTGTGACAAATGTTTCAAGCTCTTCTCAACTGACAACAGCATTGAAGAATGCTTCACCTGGTGACATTATTCAATTAGCCGCCGGAACTTACTCAGGTTTCACAATGAGTAAAAGTGGAACTGAAGGTAAACCTATCGTTATTCGAGGAGGCCCTGGCGTTACAATCAACGGGTCTGTTTATTTAACTGGTATCAGCTGGGTTCATTTGGAAAATACCTCGGTTAATAACGGGACAATTCGAATCGATAATTCACACTTTTTGGCTATCACTGGGAACACAGTCAATTCCGGTCAAGCTCGAGGAATTGGCTCCAATGGTGGTGGTGCTACAGAGTCTGACCTTTATATCGCTGATAATACTGTCATAGGAGGAGCCGCCTGGGCCGCCAACAATTTAGCTGTCAGCGGCGGAATTCAATTTGAGGGTATCGAGCTCTCGGGTCCTGGGCATGTGATTATGAATAACAAAGTGTCTGGTTATCGCGATTGCATTTCATTTTATGAGGCGGATGAGGCTGTCAATCAGTACAGTCTTGATGTGTTGAATAACGACCTCTCAATGTGCGTAGATGACGCGATCGAAGCTGACTCTTGCTATAACAATTGCCGCGTGATGAGAAATCGTGTCACCAACACTTTTATGGGACTTTCTTCTCAGCCTTCACTTGGTGGGCATAATTATTTTATTAAAAATGTTCTTTACAGTGTATTTGATGAGCCTCTTAAACTCCATAACGACACCCGTGGGGATGTGGTTTTAAATAATACAATCGTTAAAAATGGTGATGCTTTTGGAATCTATGATGATTCTGTTAAAATCGGTGATGCTTATATTCGAAATAACTTGATGATTGGAAGCTCCGCTTGTTCGTCTGTTAAGAATAGTGCTGGTGATACATTTAAAAACTGTTCCGGATCTTCTGGTAAAGTGATGAGCTTACCCACTTTTGATACTTCATCTTCTACGATTGACTACCAAGCCTACGGAGTTATTAACTCCAGTGCTTTTACAGGTACTCTGGGAAATTTATCGTTCTCAAGCTTTGCTAAAATGGGCACATCTCTCTCTTCGAATGAGACTCACTCAATGCAAGCTGACCTCAGTGTTTTTCAAAACACCATCAGTTTACCGAGTACGAGCGTGAGTGTGGAAGCTCCTCAAAATTTCCAAATCAAGTCGAATGCCCCTATTGTTGGAAAAGGTTTGAGAATTCCAAATATCAACGATGGGGTGGCTCAACCGGCTATTGGAGCTTTCGAAGCTGGAGAAGCGATGCCTGTCTACGGGCCTCGTCAGTAGTCAGCTCAGAAGGTTTAAAGCAGTGGGTGCTCGGCCCGCGCTTTAAGTCTTTCCCAACGCCAATCAATTTCGCGCTGAAACTCTTTCAGCGCGTTTTGATTTTCAGGCTTAAGTAAATGCTTTTCCTGACTCATCATTTTAAGCCATTCATCTACAGGAATTTTACGCCCTGCTTTTTCAGGATCATCACTTAAAATGGTGAGACCATTTTCCACTTCATAGAGAGGGAAAAAACAACAATCGACAGCCTTTTGCAAAATCTTGGAACCTTGTCTTTCTTCAGATCCCCAGTTCAAGGGACAAGCCACCAGCATTTTGCCAAACACAAGCCCGTGGCGTGAGTACCACTGCGCTTTAGCTGCTTTTTGAACAAGATCTGTCCCCGTTCCCTCGATCGCTGAAAAAACATAATGAATACCCGTGGCCGCCATGATGGAAAGCGTATCCTTATGATGAAATGACTTTCCAAAGGACTGAGTTCCCACATGACTCGTTGAGGTCGCCTTACCATAGGGTGT
>DAHVKR010000266.1 GCA_027320785.1 Bdellovibrionales bacterium | reverse complement strand
GGTACGATCCATGAATCACTCCAGCGCGCAGATTGACGGCCGATCTTTAGAAAAAAAATATCTGATGTCAGTTCTACATAGCCCTCGCGGAGATATCCACCATCTTGAAAACGTCTCCACTGTTTTATGGATTCGGGGGCCGCATCTCCCTCGACATAACCATCTAAATAAAAATTAACATGAGACGTCCGAACAGAAAAATCTGACTGTAAAAGACCATGATCAGAAAAATCGTATTTTCCTGATATCACGTCAGCGCGAGATGAAACATTCCACTCAACAGATGCCCAAGATAAGCTGCTGAAGCTTAAAAAGAGCACCCACCATTTGAACATTTACTTAAAAGTCTCCATATTGCGAACAGTAAAGAATGAGTCCGGAAAAGACTCATTCTTCATCTCGTTAATTTTAATCAACGAAGTTTTTCCGGCTGGATCTGTAATTCGAAGAATTGTCGGTCGCATAACTCCTAATATTTTTTTATAATTTTCAAATGAGGCCTTCTTGAGAACCGTTGTGCCGTTTGACCCCAAATATTCTGCCTTAATCGGTCGATTCGTCGATTTTTCAATCCATAACCGAATAGCCGCATAAGTTAAGTTCTGCTTTCTTGCTTTCAAAAATAGTTGTGCAAATTTTTTATTTTCCTTTTCCAATTTTACATCGTAATCACCATACCAGCGCGTTCTGGATATGTCTCCGTTTGCGACCTGCCCTGATAATTTTTGAGCTAGTGATAGTCGCATTGATCTCTTAAGGTTTGGAATGTAGGCATAAAAGTCGCGGTCCAACATTAACATATTTCGACCCTTATCCCGTGCTGGTGATTTCGTCACGATGAGAGTCTTATCTTGTCCTTTTAAATAAACATCAAAGTCTGATGCATCCCCATCAGACTCTACTTGAATTTGCATTTTATAAGATTGAGACGGATTGCGAATCTCATCAGCCTTTTTAACAAGGCCTTCAGCATTCATAGCACTTGAAGATGCTGACATCGCGACCAAAGCTAAGACCCAAAATAATAAAAACGATTTCATCGTGACACCTTTCAATGCTGCCTTATACAATGTCCACCATGAGCCTACTATATAAGCTCGACAATATCGAGTATAGTTATGATTGGAATCATCAGAAAGTCCCGGTCTTAAAGGGTGTAAGTCTCGATATCGAAAAGTCATCATTTGTTTGTATTGTTGGACCCAGCGGGGTCGGCAAGACGACACTTCTCAATCTGATTGGTTTTATTGAAAGCCCTACTAAAGGCAAGATTGATTTTTGTGGATCATCCACAGCAGGACTCAGCGAATCCGAAAAAGAAATTCTGAGACTTAAGAACGTGGGATTTGTTTTTCAAGCCTTTTATCTAATACCAACTTTAACAGTTTTAGAAAATGCTTCTTATTTTCTTCCTTCTTTAGGCTATAAAAAAGAGCAGGCCAACAAATGGACACTTGAAATTTTAGACCTGCTAGGACTCGCTGACCACTGTCACAAAAAACCTCTCGAGCTGTCAGGAGGCCAACGACAACGAGTCGCTATCGCGCGTGCCATGGTTAAAAAACCACAGGTTATATTAGCAGACGAGCCGACCGCTAATTTAGATTCTGTTACAGCTGATAAAATTATCTCTGCCTTTCAGGAATTACAAAAAGCCGAAGGGACGAGCTTTATATTTGCTACTCATGACTCTCACCTTGTTAATTATGCTAAGCGAGTTATTCAGATGAAAGACGGTCTTATTCATGAATGAGATTCTAAAGTTAGCCTGGCGTAACCTCTTTCGAAATGTTCGACGTACCTCGGCTAGTCTTATTACTGTTGCACTGGGTGCCACCGGGCTTCTTGTATTTCAGGGATTCAATACAGGGATTATGAATCAATACCGAGAAAATACTATTCATGGCTACTATGGCTACGGACAAATTTTCTCTAAAGGTTACTATGGCAAAGTCACCGAGAAGCCTTGGGAAAACTGGATTGAGAATTGGAATGATCTTGATCAAAAACTCAAAGCTCAACCTGACATCAAAGAAACTTTTCCACGCCTCTCTTTTTATTCATTTTTAGTTAAAGGGGGAATTAATCTCGGCGGACGAGGCGAAGGCGTTTTACCCGAAAGAGAGAATAAATTTTTTAATCAACTCAACTTTATAGCAGGCAAAAATCTTCAAGCTCCAGATGAGATTATTTTAGGAAAAGGTTTAGCGGATAGTCTTGGAGCAAAGATTGGCGATACCGTTACAGTTTTGACTCAAACCATTCATGGACAACTGAACGGCGCTGACCTACATGTCGCCGGCATTTTCCATATGGGAATAAAAGCCATTGATGATCAGTACTTTCGAATCTCGCTACCTCAGGCGCAGTCTTTACTTGATACTCAAAAGGTCGAATCTATCGCACTCGACACTTCCGGCGTTGATTCTTGGCCAAAGGTTGAAAAAGAAGTCTTGCAGGTTTCAGACAAATTAGAACCCGTTCGATTTGAGATCTTAGACAAGGTCTATTATCAAAACTCCGTAGATTTTTTAAATGCTCAGTTCTCTTTTATTAGACTCATCATTCTTCTCATTGTTGCACTTGGTATTTTTAATACCATAGCCGTTGGACTTCTTGAGCGTGGTGGTGAAATCGGAGCTCTTCGAGCTAATGGCGAAACTCGTCTACGGCTTTTTAAAATACTATTACTTGAAAGTGGACTCATTGGAGTGCTCGGAGGTCTTTTCGGAGCCGTACTGGCGCTCGCACTGTGGGCCTTACTTTCAGGGGGAATTCCCATGCCACCAGGCCCTGGCATCACACGTCACTATTTAATATTCCTTGAGATATTGCCTATTCATTTTGTACAGGCCCTTCTTTTACCCATACTCGCGACAGCTGCTGCTAGCCTTTGGC
>DAHVKR010000265.1 GCA_027320785.1 Bdellovibrionales bacterium | reverse complement strand
AACAGGCCATCAAGGTCTTGAAAAAACAGCGCGCTACATTCAACAACACTTTCAACCAGGTATTAACCCGTTCGGCTCAAAAGTGTTACCCATGTCTTCGGAATAATCTGTTACCTATGTGATCGGAATGGACCAAGACAAAATTGGCGGGCCAAATGGGACGAGTTTAGAACTTATTGCTATGGGTCACATGCTTGCTTACCCCGCCAGTGCTACTGAAAAATACTTTTGACCTTGCCCTAAGGGAAAGCTCGAGACTACTTTCGAGGTCATAATGAAGAATTGGCTTACTATTGGGCAGTTTTCTAAAAAGATCGGCGTTTCAAACAAGGCTATTCGCTTGTACGAAAAGATGGGGCTTATCCAATCTCACGCGCGAGGCGAGAACCATTATCGCTATTTTGAACTCAATCAGATTGGAAAAGCAAAGAGACTCAAGGAGTTCAAAGACTTAGGTTTCACTTTAGCAGAAATTAAAAGTCTGTTGCAGGCTGATCAAGAGTTAGATTCGAGCAAAATAGTTAAGGCTATGAAAAGTCGTCTTGGTTTGATTAAAAATCAAGTCGGTCAGCTATCTGAACAAAGAAAACAAATCGAAAAAATTGTGACCTCCTTGGAAAAAAAATCAGAGCCACTCATGGCTCAACAAAGGAGAGCAATCATGAATTTTTATGGACAAGTTTCAATCATTGTCACAGGCCATCAAGGTCTTGAAAAAACAGCACGCTACATTCAAAAACACTTTCAAAATTCAAATCACTCAATTCCGATTTTAAAATGGCAGAAAAACGCTCAATTAAACCAGGAAAAGCCTTACGTTCTCATTATTGAAGAGAAAGACTTAGTCTCTGAAAACTTCGACAAAATTAATCCTGATGTCATTGTAATCAAAGGTCTTGAGAAACGTTCAGAGGAAATCAAAAACTGCTATCTTAAACTCTACACGCAAGTTGGTCCTCATGTAAATACAGTGATCAACGCCGATGATCGTTCCGCCATAGAACTTGCTGAACAATCTCTTCTTAAAAAAGGACGAATTTTTTATTTCACTAAGAATGGCAGCCTCAAACCACAAATTGAAAAAATTGGCGGCGTTATTGGTGATGGAGAAGAAATCGAAATTTTTGGATTTAATTTAAAACCTGATGTAGTTCATTTGAAAATTCCTGAAATCATGACCCAAGAAGATGAGGTCGCCTTGTTATCTTCATTGGGAGCTATCATGACCGTGGGTTTTGAAATTAAGAACTTACGAATCACATAAAAGTTCGAGACCCGCATGGCCTCACTCGAAAAATCGTATCTAACTATTCGAAATTATTCATGGGAAAATTGGCGGGGCAAATGGAACGAGTTTAGAACTTGGCTCAACGCTTCAATAGCTTAAAGTCTCATCAGGTAGTGCGTCTCAGTCTCCTCGTATGTTTTAAAACCAAGACTGACATACAAGTTCTTAGCCCGAGTATTCACTTTAAATACACCCAATTTCAATGATTGCCCTGCATTCTTGGCTTTGAGGATAAGGTCATTAATAATTTGAGAACCCAAACCCTGATTTTGAAACTCAGGAAGGATTAAAACATTAACAATATAAATTTCTGATGGGCTTTGATTTAACTGTAAATACCCAACCGGTTTCCCTAAGAATTTTATAAGCTGAAGCTGACCTGTTTCAAAATCATCTGAAAAAAACTTGTCTTGCTCTAGCTCATTCCAACCCCATATTTTAAACACATGCTCTTTTAAGGTTTGATGATGAACGTTTTTTAGAAACTCGTAATCAGAAGATTCCGACGTCTGAAGTATGTACTGAACCATGTTGCCTCTATGCCACTTTCTTCCTAGCAACCCAAAGGTCATACTCCGCCTGAATTCGTACCCACATCTCAGCCGTAGTCCCAAGTACTTTCTCAAGCATCAATGCAAACTCAGGAGAAATGGATCTTTTTCCATTCGCGATTTCATTAATCTTACGAGGTGAGCACTCACACTTTTCAGCCAACTGAGACTGATTAAGTCCCATCTCTTTCATATAGACTTCATTTAACACAACACCTGGATGCATCGGTTTTGGATTTTTAATCATAAATCATCCTTTGTGATAATTTTCAATTTTCACATCCAAGAATTCGCCATTCTTGAATTTAAAAGTAATACACCAAGGGAGCTTAATCGTAACACTCCACGCATCCTTGCGATCACCCTTTAGTTTATGCAGACGTATATCCGGAGGCTGACCTTTGATTTTTAAATCGTTCATGTTAGTCGTTCCATGCATAATCGTTAAAAGTGCCTTCGCGCGAATCCACAGATCTTGTGGTAAAGATTTGGATCTATTTGTTTCCCAAATCTCTTGTGCCGCCTTGTTATCAAAGTTGCGAATCATGATGCCTCACTTATTACATTATACCACATAGTGTAATAATCGCAAGATGTGATTTTAGATATCGGAGTTCGAAAGTGCCGAATGGCCTTCTTGATAAAAGATTGAATTTATTAGGGATTTAATTTGGCGGGGCGGACGGGACTCGAACCCGCGGCCTTCCGCGTGACAGGCGGACGTTATAACCAACTTAACTACCACCCCGCTAATGAGATCACGCAAGAAGTGTTTTTATACTGGCCTTGCCGTCGCCGATCAACTACTATTTTTGATACGAACAACCAACCTATAGGTTTCTGGCAGCGAATAGGCTGAAGAATGGAACTCCTCTTCTAAATTGCTTATTTTTTTGGCATTTTAGGGATTCCACTCCCCTCGCTTCCGAAGCCCCCACAGGCAAGGCACTATGAACGGTTCACTGATTTGGCTGGATATGGAAATGACGGGTCTCAATGTCGAGACCGAGCGCCCCATCGAAGTGGCGTGTATTATCACGGATTTTAGCTTTAAAGAGCTC
>DAHVKR010000264.1 GCA_027320785.1 Bdellovibrionales bacterium | reverse complement strand
CCCCCCCATGAAGATGGCCTGAGGTATTTTTTTATTAGGATCTTTCTCGCCTCGAACAACGAAGGCCCAAATCTCTCGACCCTCGACACTTCGGCCGGCTGATTTAAGCTGAGTGATATCAGGATATTGATTGTGCAAATCTTGAAGGGCCTGAGTCAGTTGACTGTAATCATGATATTTAGAGTCTTCGCTTGGAAAAGACAGACTGCTCATGGTCTGATCGGTCAGATCTTCCAGCACGAGTCCCATTTTTTCTAATTGGTTTTTCTCTTCTAAAAGAGCTGTTACGACCACATAGTCAGGTTGAACCATACTGATGGCGGCACCTGTGTTAGCAATCATGGTTCTTTGGAAGCTATCTTGAGCTTTGAGTTTTAACACATAGATTCTTTGTGTTTCAGTTTGAGCCACCTGAGGTGCTGTACTGAACAAAGTAAATAAAATACTGCTCGCAATAAGAATAATGATATTTTTCATGAAGTCCCCTCCGAATAGCCTTCAAACACTTGAAAAGTGAGCGTTTGAAGGAACACTTTAGTGAACCTCACATTAACTGTTTAATCACGATGCGGTTTTTGAAACTGGACGTTTGTAGAGGGCTTAAAACAGCCTGGTTTGGAGCATGCGCGTGATGAGCTCATCTTTGGCAACAAATTGAGCTCCGAATCCAAGGCCGCGGCCCCAGACAACCTGGGCGTGTACAACATGGGATCGCTTGAGAGAGCTCAGGTGAACGGTCACACAAAGCATATCTCCTTTTCGGGGAACATACTCCGATTGGGAGAGTTCGAAAAAGGCGCCTGAACTTGAGATGTTTTTGAGCTTGGCCACCATCTTTCCATGGTGTCGCCCATAAACCTCAATGTGCGCGATTTCTTTCGTATCGTAGCGTTGTGCGGTCATGCTTCTATTTTCGGTTATTTTTTTAATAAATAAAAGAAAACTAATATTGCGTAGTCTTTCGACAGTAAATACAGACTGTGAAAGGAGGGGTTGTTTCAAAGTGGTTTTCTTGAGTCAGCTCAAACTCATTCCAATTTACATTCGGATAGAAGGCATCGGCGTCAAAAGCTTTTTCAATTTTTGATAAATAGAGTTTGCCCGTTTGAGGGAGACTCTGCTTATAGATCTCAGCTCCCCCTATAATAAAAACTTCATCGGGCCATTCTGAGATTAAAGAGCGGGCTTTTTTATAAGCTTCGTCTAAAGATGAGACATAGGTCACGAGGGGATTATCGGACTGTAAAGCCTGTCGAGTCACAACAATATGGTAACGCCCTATAAGAGGCTTACCTAGTGAATCAAAGGTTTTTCGTCCCATGATTAAGACTTTCCCTTTTGTGGTCTCGCGGAAGAACTTCTGATCCTCTGGGATTTTCACCAAAAGATCATTGTCTTTACCAAGGCCATTTTTTTGATCGATGGCTGCGATATGGCTGAGGATCATTTAAATAGCGACCTCGGCTTTGATTGCCGCATGAGGTTCATAGCCGTAAATCTCGATATCTTCGTATTTGAAGTCGAAGATATTTTTTACGGCGGGGTTTAGTTTTAATTGAGGAAGAGGTTTGAAATCTCGTGTTAACTGTAGTTTGGCTTGTTCAATATGGTTGAGGTAGAGGTGAGCGTCTCCGAGGGTGTGAATAAATTCGCCGGGTTGAAGATTGCAAACCTGTGCCACCATATGAACCAAAAGGGCATAGCTCGCGATATTAAAAGGAACACCCAAAAAGATATCCGCACTTCTTTGATAAAGCTGACAAGAAAGTTTTCCGTCCGCCACATAAAATTGGAAAAAAGCATGGCAGGGAGGAAGAGCCATCTTGTCCACATCGCCCGGGTTAAAGGCGACAACGAGAAGTCGGCGCGAATCAGGATTTTTTTTGATTTGCTCGATGACGTTTGTGATCTGATCGATGCGTCTTCCATCAGAGGTTTCCCATGAGCGCCATTGTTTGCCGTAGACGGGTCCTAAGTTTCCTTGCTCATCGGCCCACTCATCCCAAATGGTGACCTTGTTGTCATGAAGGTACTGGATATTGGTATCACCCTTAAGGAACCAGAGTAGCTCATGAAAAATAGAGCGTGTATGAAGCTTTTTGGTTGTGAGAAGAGGAAAGCCTTTTTGTAAATCGAAGCGCATTTGATAGCCAAAAACACTGTAAGTGCCGGTCCCTGTGCGATCACTTTTTTGAGTTCCGTGCTCGAGAACGTGCTGGAGTAATTGGTGATATTGTTGCATATCCTGTCCTTTTCCTAGGGCTTATTTACAAATTCATTTTCTTGCTTGAAAGTGCAGAGATCAAGAACTGCGCACAGGGTCCTAACGTTCTTTTTTTGCTCCATGCTAAAAATAGGGGCACTTCCATGCTGGATTTGTGAGAGAGGATCAACTTTTTCTTTTGAAGTTCGGATTTGATGAGGTGCACAGGCATGGAGCCCCATCCGACTCCGCGCAACAGGAGCTCCTTTTTCATCGTAAAATCTTGTACTCCGATTTGGGGCTGACCGGGCTCAACGCCGGCGATACGGGGGGAGTCCTGAATGGTACTTTTCAAAACAACCTGACGATGTTTCAGGAGTTCGGAGCGAGGTGCGAAGCCTTTGAATTGCGCCAGAGGATGTTTGGAGGAGCAAACAAACTGCATGCGAAGATGGCCGACGGGTTGGACTTCGAACTGCTGTTTTTCGTTAAAGACTTCTCCCAGGGAGAGGTCGATTTTCTCTTGTTCAAGAAGCTCATCGGCACTCAGAATTTCAGGCAAAATAATGATCTCTGTAAAGGGGAATTGGAGTGTGAAATTTTGAATCAAAGGAATCAGTTCGCATTGCGGCCACAATGAGCTGACTCCCAGGGTGACTCGAGACTCATAGCCTTGCTTGAGGTAATGACCATAATTTTCTAAATGAGCATTTTGTTGAAGAAGCATTT